>NZ_JBHWVI010000193.1:0-17151 GCF_042737005.1 Streptomyces sp. NPDC060027 | reverse complement strand
CAGCAACACACCCTGGTCCGGCTGCCGGCCGTGCGCAGCCCATGGATGCACACGATCATCGAGAGCCAGCTCAGTGAGTGATGGCCGGGTTCAGTCCTCGAAGCCCTCCAGCTTCAGGGCGATGTGTTCGAGAGCGGTGAGATCGTCAGGCGCAAGCCGGTCGATGAAGTGGCGTCGTACCGAAGCGACATGCGCTGGGGCGGCATTCTCGAGTGTGTCCAGACCGTGGTCCGTGAGAATGAGGAAGCAGCTTCTGCCATCGGCCGGGTCGGGTGCACGTCGCATGAGGCCGCGCGCTTCCATCCGGGTGGCGTGCCGGGAGAGACGGCTGCGGGACCATCCCATCTTGGTTGCCTGTTCACGCAGGGTGCTGGTGTGGTCGGGGCGCTCCGACAGCGTGCTGAGGACTTCGTAGTCGGGTTCGGAGAGTCCGGCTGCGGTCAGGTCACGCGCTGTGCCTGTCTGCACGGCGATCATCATGCGGCGGAAGGCCCGCCACGCTCGCTCCTCGTCCGGGTTCAGCCAGCGCGCAGTCGCGGCCGACAATTTCTTTGACATGTAATCAATCTACCGCCTAATCTTCGTTTCCATGTCAACGAAAACGGTGCGTGTCCTCGTGGTCATCTGCAGCACTCGCCCCGGCGCCCTCGGCCCGGCGGTCGGGACGTGGCTGACCGAGACGATCGGGCCTCGTGCCGTGGACCTCGGTGTCGAGCTTGCGCCTATAGCCCTCGGTGACCTTGGTCTGCCGTTTCTCGACGAGGAGGAACACCCGTCTTCGGGTGTTTACCGACACGAGCACACGCAACGGTGGAGCGCGATGGTGGACGCCGCCGACGGCTTCATCGTGGTGACGCCCGAGTACAACTACGGGATGCCCGCGACCTTGAAGAACGCGCTCGACTACCTCGGCCGCGAGTGGGCGTGGAAGCCGATCGGCTTCGTCAGCTACGGAAACACCTCGGCCGGCACGCGGTCGGTCCAGCACGCCAAGCAGGTAGTGACCACGTTGCGTCTTGTGCCGTTGGGTTCCACGGTCGCGATGCGCATCAGTGACGCGGTGAAGGAGGAGCGAGTCCACCCGGACGCCGCTCTCGTCGGGGCAGCGGTCGGCGTCCTGGACGAGCTGGTCCGGCTTGCCCACGCTCTGCGGCCGATGCGCGAGCGGGTACGACCGGGACTACCGCCCGGTCCGTTGCCGGGCTCCTACACGAGGCGACTGGTCCCCGATGACACGTCAGAGGTCACCGTGCTGCAGCGGTGCTGTTGGCTGGATGAGGCCCTCGCCAACGACACCCTGGCCGTCCCCGCTCTGCACGAGTCGCCGGAGCAGGTGCGCGAGTGGCTGGCGACCTGGCATTCCACCGGCCTATGGCGCGACGGCCGGCTCCTGGGCATGGTGCGGGCCCGCCGCACCGGCACGGACTGGCACGTGGGCCGGCTCGGCGTCGTACCCGACCTGCGAGGTCAGGGTCTGGGTCGTTGGCTGTTGCGTACTGCCGAAGCCGCAGTCGAGCCGCATTGCCGTCGCATCGTGCTGTCCACGGGCGCTCGCAGTCGGCGGAACATCGACCTCTACCGGAGCGAGGGATACGAGTCGGCTTCATCCGGCAGCGGTGACGGGACCGTCTGCCTCACCAAAGACTTGACCCGACAGCTACAGGTTGAACCGTTCCAGGTTCGGTAGGGACTCGATCGTTTGAGAGGCGAAGGCTTCTTGATCAAAGTACTGCGCCAGCCCATCCCTTCTTGGGAAGATCGCAGCACCGCGATCCTTGAAGATGACAAAGCTGGTTGACCTCATGAGACCGACTCGCGTGATTCTTGCTGTGGCCGCAGGCGCTGTTGCCCCGGCGCTGTTACTCGCTACACCGTCCATGGCCGCCTCCATCACCCCCGCAGCCACCGTCGCGACGGCCAGCTCGCCCTACGACGAGATGAGTGCGGACGACCTGAGGGAGGCGATATCCCGCATCCTCGCCGACCCCGACAGCGGCAAGCGCGTGATCCGGGAGGCGGACGCGCTCCTCGACAGTGGCACCGTGGAGGAGATGCGCGCGCCCATAAGGGTTTCAAGGTGTTCCGCGGCGCTGGGTCGTCGAGCGGACCTTCGGCTGGCTCATGAACCACCGCCGCCCTCGCCCGCGACTACGAGACCCACTCCCACCGCTCCGAAGCCCGATCAAGCTGGCGATGGTCGACCTGATAAGCCGCCGGCTGACCAGGGAATCCACCCCGAAGTGGCGCGATACCTGAACTCCGAGTGCGTCAATGGAACGGGTGGGATCGCTGACTCGGACCGGGAGGGTCAAAGCTCACCCCGTTCTCGTCGAGTGCATTGAAGACAGTCACGCGCCCCGTCTCGAAGGCGAAGCTGATGTCGACGTTTCCCTGAGCGACGTCCCCGCCCGTCCATTCGAGAAGTTCGGCCGCCTTGAGTGGCAGCTCCCGCAGAGCCTGCAGCCCGGGAAAAGGTTCCGGGTGCCACTGCAGGTCGAAGCCGGGCCACCGGACTGGACAGGTGGGGTCGATCATGTTCCACGTCAGGGACAGATCGCCCAGCTTTTGATGGTTGATCTCGACCTGCTGGCCATCGAAGTCGAACAGCACCGGGCAGTCGCAGAACCACTCGTCATCCTTGAGGTCCCAGACCATCCAGACTCTCGTGAGCGTCCGGCCAGCAAGACCACGCAGCCGATGCCCATGCTCCTGCACGACGTCACTACGGCCGTCCAACCATGTTGGCTGGTAGCCCGCGATGCCGAAATCGAACATGACGTGATCTTGCCAGAGGCGCCCCTCCTGGGGTCAAAGATGCGCGATCACGAGGTCCCCGTCTACGCGACGGCTGATCCCCGTACCGGCATCACGCCGTCCCACCTGCGCTACCTCTTCAGGTACTGCGTTGAGGCGCGGTGCGAGACGTCAGTGCCGGCGGAAACGTAGCGGGTCTCTTTGGATGACCGGCTCATCGACCACGAATCCGGCGTCGACCTCGACGGATACGTCTGGGGCGTGAAGTGGCATGCCTTTACCTGGGGGCCAAGCTCCTCCCCGTTCGAGCGGGCTCAGGAGACGCGGAGGAGCGTGGTGGCAGGGCGGATCGCGTCGGGGCCGAACTTGGCGAGGATGCGGCCGCTGACCTCTTCGGCCACGAGGCGGGCTTCGCGCGCCCGGTCGAGCTCGGACTTCGGATCCCGATCCCGTGCGCTCAGGCGGCGGCCATCAGGCCCAAGCGACGGCGTCCTCCACGGGCACGCGGGGCAGCCGCGGGAACCACGGGTCGGCACCGGGGTGGCCGATGTTGACCACGAGATGCGAACGCCAGCTGGTACCGGCGAAGAACTCCTCGTCCACACCGGCCCGGTCGAAGCCCGCCATGGGACCGGCCGCGAGCCCCGCTGCGCGCACCGCGAGTAGGAAGACCCCGGTTTGCAGTGCCGAGTTGTAGGCCGCGATGCCCTCGCGCTTCTCGTTCTGGTCGGCGAACGCCGCTCGCAGCATGTCCCCGCGGGCCGGGAAGACTGTCGGCATCTGCTCGTGGAAGTCGACGTCGTACGCCAGGATCGCCACGGCCGGCGCGCTGAGCGTCTTGGCCCTGTTGCCCTCGTCGAGATGCCGGCCGAGTCGCTCCTTGCCCGCGCGGGTGCGTACGAAGAGCACCCGCAGAGGCTGACCGTTGGCGGCGCTCGGCGACCAGCGGGCGAGTTCCCAGATCATGGCGAGTTCATCGTCGGCAACAGCCCTTGCGGCAAAGGCGTTCGCGGTGCGGGCCTCGGTGAACAGCACCTTTCGCCCGGCGTCGTCAAGGACATCGAGGGTCTGCTGCGGTTCGCGGTCAGTCGTGCTCATGTTCTCTCTCTTACTTCGGTTGTGCGGATGGTGTGGTGTGCCGAGGCGGGTTGACCACCCCGGCACACCACGCGGTGGGGACGGGGTTTGTGGAGCCGCCCGGGGCACAAGGGCCGGACTGTCACGTGGGCCTGTGGCCCCCGCGCCGTCGTCATGTGTGGTCTGCTGACCGCTTGTTCCGCTCCGCGCCCAGGTGGGTGAAGTAGGCGATCAGATCGGGGTTGTCGACCGCCGAGGGATTCAGGACCTGCTCGGCGGGGGCACCCTGGAGCAGGCGCTTGACGGGAACCTCGAGTTTCTTGCCGGTCTTCGTGTGTGGGAGGGCCGGTACGGCGAGGATCTCGTCGGGGACATGGCGGGGTGAGGCGCCCGCGCGGATCGCGTCGCGGATCTTCTCGCGCAGTGCGTCGTCCAGGCCGACCCCGTCGGCAAGGACGACGAAGAGGGGCATCCAGTAGCCGCCGTCCGGTTCCTCCGCGCCGATGACGAGGGCCTCGGTGATCTCGGGGAGACGTTCGACGACGTCGTGGATGTCGGCACTGCCCAGGCGCACGCCGTTGCGGTTGAGGGTGGCGTCGGAGCGGCCGTGGACGATCACCGAGCCGCGCGAGGTGAGCGTGATCCAGTCGCCGTGCTGCCATACACCGGGGTAGGCGCCGAAGTAGGCGTCGCGGTAGCGGCTGCCGTCGGGGTCGTTCCAGAAGTACAGCGGCATGGACGGCATGGGGCGGGTGACGACCAGTTCGCCGACACGGTCGAGGACCGGCGTTGCCTGGTCGTCGTAGGCGGCCAGCGCCACGCCCAGGCAGGGGGCGGACAGCTCCCCCGCCCAGACGGGGGTCGTGGAGGCGCTGCCGGCGAAGCCGGAGACGATGTCCGTGCCGCCGCTGGTGGAGGCCAGCTGGACGCCTGCGCCCACATGGTCGCGGACCCAGGGGTAGGCGGTGGCGGGCAGGGCGGAGCCGGTGCAGCCGACGACGCGGATGGCCGACAGGTCGTGCACTGAGGTTTCGATGCCCAGTTTGGCCATGGCCAGCAGGTACTGAGGACTGGTGCCGAAGACGGTGACCTTGTGACGGGCCGCCAGCTCCCACAGGACGTCCGGACGTGCCTGCGGTGCCGGGCTGCCGTCGTAGGTGCAGGTGGTGGCACCGGTCAGCAGGGTGGAGACGAGCAGGTTCCACATCATCCAGTGGGTGGTGGTGTACCACAGCAGGCGGTCCCCGGTGCCTAGATCGGTGTGCAGGCCGAGCATCTTGAGGTGTTCGAGCAGGACGCCGCCGTGGCCGTGGACGATGCCTTTGGGCAGGCCGGTGGTGCCGGAG
This sequence comes from Streptomyces sp. NPDC060027, assembly GCF_042737005.1. Lineage (NCBI taxonomy): Bacteria > Bacillati > Actinomycetota > Actinomycetes > Kitasatosporales > Streptomycetaceae > Streptomyces > Streptomyces sp. NPDC060027. The sequence goes on along the minus strand of NZ_JBHWVI010000193.1, from coordinate 11,974 downwards.
GAGAACACCACCCACAGAGGGTGGTCGAACGGCACCGGGGCAAGAGAGAGGTCCTCAGTGCGAGTGGCCGCGTCCTCCCAGGACACCGCCAGCCCCGGGTGCCCGCCCTCGGGCCAGGCAAGGCCGACGTGCTCCACGCGCACCGTGGCCTTCAGCGTCGGCAGGGCGGTGGCGAGTTCGAACGAGGCGGCGCGGCGGTCGTGAGTGGTGCCGTTGAAGAGATAGCCGTCAGCGGTGATGAGCACCGTGGGTTCGAGCTGGGCGAAACGGTCGCCGACGGCCTTGGGTGAGTAGTCCTGGCCGCACACCGACCACACCGCGCCCAGACTGGCCGCAGCGAGGAAGGCGATGACAGCGTGGGGGGTGTTGGGCAGGTAACCCACCACCCGGTCGCCCTGTCCGACGCCCAGGTCGCGCAGGGTGGCTGCGACGGAGGCGACCCGGGTGCGCAGTTCCCGGCCCGTGATCTCGTAGCAGGCTCCGGTCTCGTCCAGCGCGGTGATGGCGGGAGCGTCCGGCTGCAGGTTGCGCAGCGCGTGGTGGGCGTAGTTGAGGGTGGCGCCGGGGAACCAGCGGGCGCCGGGCATGGTCTCCTCGGCCAGCACCCGTTCGTACCCGGTCGTCGCGTCGATGTCGAAGTACTCCCACACCGCGGCCCAGAACCCTTCGAGGTCGGTGACGGACCACTGGTGCAGGGCTCGGTAGTCCGTGGGGTCCTGGATCCCTTCAGCGCCTCCGTGCCGGGCTGCCCATCGGGCGAAGTCCGCTATGCGGCTGAGGGCGGCCGACTTCGGGTCGGGAGTGAAGAACGGTTCCGTATACGGCACAAGGTGCGGGCTGGTCATGGTGAGGTGCTCCAGTCAGGGGGCGGGCAGGGCGCCGGCGGTACGACGGGCCGTGTGCAGCAGGGGGGCCCAGGCGGCGGTGTCCGTGAAGTCGCCGGCGCCGACCGGGACGGTGTCCGTCACGACGCGGTCAGGGCGCAGCAGGACGGCGTCGGCACGGCCGCGTGCCAGCCAGCGGGCCAGGGTGCCGTCGTCGCCCAGTTCGTCGACGTGGATCGTCGGGGCGCCCAGTGCCGTGGCCACGGCCGTCATCTGCACCGTGGGCGGCACAGCGGTCAGGACGGCGAAGGAGTCTCCGAGGACGTCGTCGAGGCGCACTTGCCTGCCGTCGTGCCGTACCCAGGGCTGCGGGCAGAAAGTGCCTGCCAGCATGCGGCGGGTCAGCCTGGGGCGGCGCCGTACGAGTGGGCCGGCGGGCAGGGCGGGGCTGAGGTCACGGCTCACCGCCTCGGTCACGCCGGGGATGCGGCAGACCGCGCCCACCACGGCCCGGCGGAACGCCGCAGCGCGGTCCTGCCCGCCGGTCATGGCCCAGCCGACGGCGACCGCGATCCGGATCACATGGCGGGCGTGTGGCTTGCGCTCGCGTTCGTAGGTGTCCAGCAGCTTCTCCGGTGCGCCTTGTTGGAGGACGCGGGCGAGTTTCCAGGTGAGGTTGTTGGCGTCGCGCAGGCCGGAGCACAGACCCTGTCCGACGAAGGGCGGAGTGAGGTGGGCGGCGTCGCCCAGCAGGAAGAGACGCCCCCTGCGCCACCGGTCGGCGAGACGGGCCTGGAAGGTGTACTGCGCCTGCCGGATCACCTCGAAGTCGTCGCACTGCGAGGCCGGCAGGTCCACCCAGGGGGCGACCAGCACGCGCAGGCGCTCCCATCCGTCCGGACCGTCCAGGTTCTGGTCGTCGGCCAGCCGGAACTCCCAGCGGTAACGGTCCTCACTGATGCGCATGAAGGTGGCCGGCCGGGTCGGGCAGCAGATCTGCTCGGCGCCTTCCCAGGTACGCACCGAACGGCTGGTGCGTACGTCGATGACGCGCCAGCTCTCCTGGAAGTGCAGGTCCTCCCACTCGGTGCCGATGGCGTCACGGGTGAGACTGCCCGCACCGTCGCAGCCGAGGACGGCATCGGCCCACAGGTACTCCTCCTCGTCGCTGCCGTCGCGCCGGAAGGCGACCCGGACGGGGGCCGTCGAGTCGTTCGGTCCGTCGGTGTCCCCTGCGACGGACTCTGAGACGGACACGACCTCCACCCCGCTCCACAACTCGCACTCCGGACGGCGCGCCAAGGCGTCACGCAGCAGGCGTTCCAGCTCGGGCTGGTTGAACATGCTCAGCTGCGGGAAGCCGTGGAGTCCGTCCAGGGACCGCGGGAACTCGGTGATCACGCGGTGCCGGGCGTCCAGCAGCCGCAGCCCGGGCGCCGGGCGGGCGAGGGCGGCGAATTCCTCGTGGACGCCGATGCTCTGCAGGATCCGGCGGATCTCGTCGTCAACGACGACGGCGCGCGGCAGGGGGTAGATGTCCCGATGGCGTTCGAGGATCAGGCTGGGCACTCCCTGCCGGGCGAGCAGGAGGGCGGCGGTGACCCCGACGGGTCCCCCACCGATGATGACCACCGGCCTGCGGGATGAGGCCTTCACGGTGCGTCCGTGACGGGGGTGTGCTGCTCGCCGAGGTCGATCTGCCCGTCGGGGGTGGCGATCGTGGCGGTGATGAGGTCACCGTTGCGCAAGTAGCGAGGGTTCTTGGCCTGGCCCTTGAAGAAAGCCTTCCACTTCAGTGCGGGCGGCAGCAGAGCTGCGATCTTCTCGGCCGGCTTGGGCGGAGCCTTCAGGGCCGTACCGCCGGGAGTGCCGGTCAGCAGCAGGTCGCCCGGGTCGAGGGTCTGGAAGCGGGCGAGCAGGGTGAGCGCCTCTGCGGGCCGGACGATCATGTCGGCCAGCGTGCGGTCCTGGCGCGAGACACCGTTGACCGACAGCCGCAGCCGCAGGTTCAGCAGGTGGGCGAAGTCCTCGGGCTCCAGCAGGGCCAGGTACGGCCCCGTCGGCGTGAAGGTGGGGTAGGACTTGCTCTCGTAGAACTGGGTCTTGGTCAGCTGGACGTCGCGGGCGCTGACGTCGTTGGTCAGGACAAGCCCGGCGACGTAGCGCGGCAGGTCCTGCTCCTCGACGACGGTGCCCACCGGCAGGGTCGCGCCCATGACGAGGCCGAGTTCCACCTCGTAGTCGAGGAACTTCACGTGCGCGGGGCGCACGATCTTCTCGTGCGGTCCGCTGACCGAGCCGGACGCCTTACGGAAGAAGGTGGCCGGGATGTCGCCGGTGAAGCCCGAGTCCTTGGCGTGACTCCGGTAATTGACCATCTGGGCGACCACCCTGCACGGGGTGGTGACCGGAGGCAGCACCACCAGGTCAGCGACGGGCGTGCCGTTCTCGGCGGAGGCGGCGGCCTCGCGGACCGCGTCGCGGTCGGCCAGCAGTTCGGCGGTGGTGACCGCCTTGGTCTTGATGCGGACGGCGCGCTCGTCCCGGACGACCCACCAGCCTCCCCCACTCTCGGCTCCGCTCGAGCGGGAGGTGCCCCCAGTGGTGCGCAGAACGTTGGTGCTCATGAGCTCATCGCTTTCATCAGGCCCAGCAGGCGGGCGGGGTCCAGTTCGTTGTCGCCACGCAGGGCCGCCACGACCTCACGCAGCTTGGCGGGGGACGGGCTCGCGCCCAGGAAGTCACGGGTGACCGGCGGGCCCCACTGGGCCAGGCCGCTCCCCGACATCGGCGCCCAGCCCGGCTCCAGGTCGCAGGAGAACAGGTCACCGTCGGCGAAGTGCTCCAGCATGAAGTGATCGGGGTCGCGCCAGTAGTCGAACAGCTGGCTGCCCTGGATGTGCCGGCCGATGCCCCAGCTGCGCTGGTAGCCGCGCTCGGCCAAGTACTCCCCGCCGGCCCCGATCGCGTCGAGGTCGGTGACCTGGTAAGCCGAGTGGACGTAGCCGGTCCCGGGCCCCAGGTGCAGGGCCAGCGTGTGGTGATCGACGGCCACGCTCCCCTGGTCGCAGCGGATGAACGCCATCGTCGGACCGCGATCGCGCTGCCCGTCCAGGAACAGGAAGTCGGACACGATCAGGCCCAGCGTGTCCAGGTACCAGTCCAAGGTGCGGGAGAACACCCGGGTCTCCAGCACCACATGGCCCAGCCGCTGGATGCGGGACGGCTCGCGGGGCGGACGCTGGGTGACGTTCGTACGACGGTGACCGGTACCGAAGTTGAGCAGCAGCGTCTCCTGCTCGGGCAGCGCGGGCAGGTGCTCGGCGCAGTGCACGACCCGGACCGGCAGGCCCGAGGGATCGAGCAGGGCGACCGACTGCCCGCCTCCGGGTACGCCGATGTCCCGGACGGTACTGCCGGTGGCGCGGGCCAACCGGTCCAGGTCGGCGCGCTCGGCCGCGCGGAACGCCGGCCCGATGAAGCGCGACACACGCCCACGCCGGATCACCATGCAGGGCGAGCCGGCGAAGGTGCCGCGCAGCCACAGCTCGTCCTCGGTGCGGGCTGCGATCGCGAAGCCGAAGTCACGTGCGAAGACCTCGGCCCGGTTCAGGTCGGGCTTCTCGAACTCCAGCCAGGCCAGGTCGGCCGCCTTGATCACGGGATTCCGGGACCGTCCCGGATGCTCACCGCGCAAGGAGCCCTGCTCACTGTGGAGGTCTTGGTGGGGCGTCTGGGGAGCGGCCTGGTTAACGGGGGTGCGGGACATGGTGTCCTCCAAGCAACACTGCTGTAATGAGGAAATCATCAACTCTGTGGGAACCATCGTCAATAGCCCAGGCTGAAAAGATTGATGCTTTCATCAGTAATGGCGGACTCATCGTGACGGTTGTTACACTCGCCCTATGTCGACGTCGTCAGCCCCGCCCAGGAACCGCTTCGAACGACGCCGCGCCGAGACCCGTCAGGCGTTCGTCCGTGCGGCCCGGCAGATCCTCGCGGAGACCGGTGACACCAGCGCCAGCATCCAGGCCATCGCCGAACGCGCGGACGTCGGTTTCGGCTCCTTCTACAACCACTTCGAGTCCAAGACGGAACTGTTCGACGCTGCCGTAGCGGACGCGCTGGAGGAGTTCGGCCAGGTCATCGACGCGCGGGTGGAGGGGATCGAGGATCCCGCCGAGCTCGTCGCGGCGGGTTTCCGGCTCACCGCCCGGATGGCCGACTCCCACCCCGAACTCATGCGGATCCTGCGCGATCGCGGCCTGGCCCACATCCACTCCGAGAGCGGCCTGTCCCCGCGAGCGCGCCGCGATCTGGAGCGGGGCATCATCTCGGGCCGCTTCACCGGCACCGACCCGACCACGGCCCTGACCGCTCTGGGCGGGACTCTGCTGTCCCTGGTGGCGCTGAGGCTGGCCTGTCCCGACCTCGATGGCGACGAGGCGGCCTCCGATCTGGCCGAGATGGTCCTGCGCATGCTCGGCCTTGCCGCGGACGATGCGCACGAGGTCACCCGGCGCCCGCTGCCCGGACTCGACGGACCGTCAACGCTCCTCTGACCCAAGCGAAACGGCTCAGACCTGGAGCGCAGCGGACTGTGCTGTACGCCGTCGGCCGACGAGGAACACGGTCGCAGCCGCCTCACCCGTGGGATCCCGTCCAGGTGTCCCCGTGTTCTCCTCGGCGAGGGCCGGCATCAGTGCTTCCAGCGCCTGGGCGAGGACAGACGAGATGCCTCGCGAACACGCCTGCATACCGGCCACGTTGCAGGGCCGCGACGGGCCTCTTCGGGGGCCGGGGTTCTGGCTGCCGGAAACTGTGGGCGCCGGTGCTCCCTCAAGCACCGGCGCCCACTCACCCCTGCCCGAGGTGGATTGTTGTCCTGCTGACAGGCGTCAGGGGACGAGGATGAGGCGGATCGGATCGCCGATCTTGTTCTCGAGACGGTTGACCGCGTCGGCGGCGTCGGCAAGCGGGATGTGGTCCGTGATGGACGGGGCAAGGTCGAGCCGGCCGGCCGCAGCCAGCTGGACCAGCTCCGATACGGACTCGGGGAAGCCGCCGTAGTGGCCGCGCACCTGCTTCTGAAGGTAGTTGAAGGTCAGGCCCTCGGTGATGGTGAGCGGCCTGGGGCTGATGCCGACCAGGATCAGGGAGCCGCCCAGGCCGAGCACGGAGGCGGCTTGCTCGCGGACGGCGGGCACGCCGGCGCAGTCGAAGGCGAAGTCCAGGCCCTTCCCGGCGGTGGCCGCGCGGACCTGGTCTGCGAAGTCCGGGGCGGCTGGGTCCAGGGCGTAGTCCGCGCCGAAGGCAAGGGCACGCTCGCGGGCGCTGGGCAGCGGGTCGACGGCGATGATCGGCGCGGCGCCTACCAGGCGGGCGAGGCGCACGTTGTGTGCGCCGACTCCGCCCACGCCCCACACGCCGACGGACTGGGCAGGGCGTACGCCGGCGGTGGAGACGACGGCGGCGTAGGGGGTGGAGACCGCGTCGGGGATGATGGCGGCCTGATCGAAGGGGAGGCTGTCGGGGATGGGGATGAGAGTGTCCTCGCGGGCGACGGCGTACTGGGCCCAGCCGCCGTCGTAGTCGATGCCGGCGGTGAGCATCTGGGTGCACGGGCGGTGGCGTACGCAGCCGGCGCACTGACCGCAGGTCTTGCCGGCCTCCAGGGTGACGCGGGTGCCGACGGGCAGGTCGCGCTTGAGGTCGGGGCCGAGCGTGTGGATCACCCCGGACATCTCGTGGCCGACGGTGATCACGTCGGAGGTGGCGAACAGCGGGACGAGTGAGCCGTCGATGAGGTGGACGTCGGAGAGGCAGACGCCGGCGGCCTTGATCTCGATGAGGACCTCGCCCGGGCCGGGCAAGGGGACGGGGACCTCCTCCACGACGAACTTCTTGCTGTCCAGGTGGAAGCGTCCGGCGAGCATGGTGTCCATGGGGATCTGCTTTCTGTGAGCGGCACTCCCTCCCGGTTCGGACCGAGGGGTGCCGTGTGTCTGGCGGGCTTGTGGTGGCCGGGAGGCGTGCGAAGTGAACGGGACGGAGCGGCCGCACGCCTCCCGGGGGCGGGGGCACACGTCTTCCGGCGTGGGGCGGTCAGGCGAAGACGTCCTGCTGGTAGCGCTCGTCGGCCTCGAGCTGGGCGAGCCACTGCTGGGCGGCCTCGTCGTCGGCGCCGGTCCGCTCGCGGTAGATGGCCGCGAGGGCCTCGCGGACGGCGGGGGCCATGCGGCGGCCGTCGCCGCAGACGTAGATGTACGCGCCGTCTTCGATGGCCTGCCCCACCGTGTCGGCGGCGTCGGCGATGGCGTTCTGCACGAACCGGGCGGGGTGGCCGGTCACCGCGGAGAAGGCGGTGTGCACCTGGGCGATCCCGGCCTGCTCCCAGGCCTGCATCTCCTGCTTGTAGAAGTAGTCGTGCTCGGGGTGGCGGCAGCCGACGAAGACCTGGGACAGGCCCACCGTGATGCCGTTCTCCTGCTGCGTGGCGCGCTCCTCCAGGAATCCGCGCAGCGGCGCGATGCCGGTGCCAGGGCCGATGAGGACCAACGGCGTGGCCGGGTCGGCCGGCGGGGCGAAGGTCGGGGAGGGCACGCGCACGTAGCCGTAGAAGACGTCTCCGGGTTCGAGGTCTCCGATGTAGGAGGAGCAGGTGCCGCGGTACTGGCCGTCGCCGGACAGAGCCGGGCCCTCCAGCAGGCCCACGGTCAGGCGCACGTGGCGCGGGTTGGCCAGCGGGGCGGAGGAGATGGAGTAGAACCGCGGGCGGATCGGGCCCATCAAGTCCAGGAACACCGCCAGCGGCAGCTCGACCGCAGGGAAGCGCTCCAGCAGGCCCAGCACCGAGACCCGCTTGCCGAGGATCTCGCTCTGGTAGCGCTCCTGGGCTTCGGTGGTGTCGGCCGTGTAGGACTGCAGCTGCGGCCGGGTCCACGGACACTGGGTGTACTCGGCCAGCGTCTGGATCTGAGAGCGGGTGGCCACGTCCTGCAGCTCCACGAACTCGGTGAGCAGCAGGCCGGCGGTGACCGGCGTACCCACCGGCAGGTGGGTACGGCCGCCGGCCGGCAGGGCCAGGCGCAGCACTTGGTCGCGGTCGACGCCGAGTCCAGCCAGGGCACGGTCGACCAGGGCCGGCTCGTTCTTGGCGAAGACGGCCAGGTGGTTGCCGGTGTCGTAGGTGACACCCTCGGGGAGCTCGATGGTGATGGACTTCGCGGACGGACGCGGCGGCTCAAGGCTGAAGTCCCACAGCCCGGTGGCGTCGGCCACGAGTTCCTCGTTGGCCACCACCGTGAGGGGGTAGGCCTGCTCGGAGACGATCGCGGGGCGCACGTCCGCCTCGGTGAGCAGCTGGACCTGGTAGCGCGGGCCGCCGGCCTGGGAGGTGTCGGCGGCGTACTCCTCGGCCAGGGTGGCCCACAGGGTGTCCATCCAGCGGGAGGCCATGCCGTCGAAGTCACCGGCCGCGTCCGCGACACCGCGCTCGATGAGGGGGGTGGCGCCGGCGGCTAGCAGGCCTGCCTCGATCCGCTTGGGGAAGCCCTGGTAGGTGGCCACCCACTGGGTGTTGCCGGCACCCAGCAGCGCGAACCGCACGTCCTTCAGCGAGCCCGCCGGGAGTCCGGCGGCGAGCAGGTCGTCGAAGTACTGCGCGTTGTCGGGCGCCTTGCCGTTGTAGCTGGAGGCGACGACCACGAGCAGGCCCTCGGTGGGCAGGTTGTCGCCCAGCTCGTCCAGGCCGACCAGGGTGGTGCCGAACCCGGAGCGCTCGCTGCGGTCGGCGATGGTGCGAGCCAGGTCCTCGCACGAACCGAGGCTGGAGCCGTAGGCGACGGTCAGGTTCAGCCCGACACCGCTGACCGTGGCCTGCGCCTGCGTGTCGTCGGTCTGCAGGTCCGCGGCGCCGAAGACGGTCCGCTCGTGCTCCTGACGGGTCCGCACCTTCAGTTCGAAGCCGCCGGGCTTGCGCGTCAGCGCCTCCTTGACATCCATCTGGTAGTCGGTGGTGTCGGCGAACTTGAAGTTCTGCAGCACCAGCGCGAGGGCCAGACGGGCCTCGGTGAGCGCGAACTGCCGGCCGATGCAGGCACGCACGCCGTTGCCGAACGGCTTGTAGGCATGCGGGTGGTGTTGGGCGCGGTTCTCCGGCAGCCACCGGTTGATGTCGAACTCGTCGGGCCGGTCCCACGCCTTGGGGTGGGTGTGCAGCGGGCCCTCGAGGATGTTGACCCGCGCTCCCTTCTTCAGCTCGTAACGGCCACCGAGGACGGTTTCCTCCAGCGGGGACTTGCCGATCATCGGGATGGGAGCCCACAGGCGCAGGGTCTCCTCCAGGATCCGCGGGATCACATCCATCTTCATGATCGTGTCGTAGTCCGGAACCGTGTCGCCCGGCAGCAGCCGGTCCACCTCGGCGTAGGCCTGGGCCAGCACGTGCGGGTTGCGCATCAGCGAGTACGTGGCGAACGACAGCAGACCACTCGTGGTCTCGTGACCGGCGATCAGGAACGTCAGCACCTGGTCACGGACGTTGTCGTCGTCCAGCCGCTTGCCGGTCTCCGGGTCGGTGGCCTCCAGCATCAGGCCCAGCAGGTCATCCCCACCGGTGCCCTTCCCCTCGCGACGCTCCTTGATCACGCTCTCGACCAGGTCCTGCATCAGCTGGATGTTCCCCCGGTACTTCCTGTCGTCCGCCTTGCGCATCTTGGTCATCATCGGCAGCTCCTGCGAGCGCCTCAGCGACTCGATCAGAGCCTCCAGAAGCGCGTTGAGGAAGGGGTGCAGCTCCTCCTTGTCGAAGGAGTTGAACTGGTAGCCGAATCCCGACAGGGCGATCGTGTCCAGGGTCAGCCGGGTGTAGTCATCGGTGATGTTGACCGCCTTGCCCTCCCTGCGCTCCCACTTGCCCACCAGGTTCTGGGCGATCTCCAGCATCTGCCCGTAATAGGCCTTCATGGCCCGCTGGCTGAAGGCCGGCATCAGGACCCGGTGCGCCATGCCCCATTCCTCTTCGTGCTGATGAGCCGTGAACAGGGCCGCCCCCGCGTAGTCCCGGACATGGGCCAGCGGCGTCTTGTCGATCTGCTTGAAGAACCGCGTCTCGTCACAGACCTCGGCCACCAGGTCCGGGTCATAGACGAAGACCTGCTCGATGCCGGCGATGTCCATGCCGTAGATGCCCTCGGGGAACTGCTTGGCCAGCTTGCCGAAGTAGTCGACCGGGTTGGTGCTGGGAATCTGCGGCGTGTGACCGAGCAGGGGGATCCCGCGCGGGGACCGGATGGGACGCAGGGCGGTCTCGGGCTGCGTGGTCATGACGTGCTCCTTCGTGCGGAGAGAGGCGGCGAGCAGGGGCTGTTCTATGGGGGGAGCCCGGACGAGTAGGGGGGACCCAGTTTCCATACACTGTATGGAAACTGCTTTCAGTGGTACCATACAACGTATGGAAACTCCAAGAAGCGCTTCCCGGGGGACGAGGAAGAGGGACGTGCCGCTCACGAAGGACGGCATCTACGACATGGCACTGCGGCTCATCGACGCCGACGGAGTCGAGGCCCTGACCATGCGCAAACTCGCGACCGCGCTGAACGCGAACCCGATGTCGCTGTACCACCACGTGCCGAACAAGGACGCCGTGCTGCAGGGCGTGGCGCGCACGGTCGGCGCCCAGTTCCGCACCGCGACCCGGGAAGACGCTGCCTGGCAGGACCGCATCCGCCAACTAGCCGAAGACTTCCGTACGCTGGCGCACCGCCATCCCGAGCTCATGACCTACTCGTTCGCGCGACCGGACTTCATCCAGCCCGAAGACCCCTTCTGGCTCGGACTCACCGCCGTGCTGGAGGACGCGGGTGTGCCGGAGGCAGAGACCCCGCAGGTGGCTGCTCCCGTCTGCGCCGCCGTGCTCGGCGTGCTGATCGCCGAAGTCAACGGGGCGCTTCACCAGTGGTCGGCTCTCCTGCCGACCGGCGATGGCGATGGCGGGCGTGCGGATACAGGCCCCGATGACAGCCGAATGTTCCGCCTGGCGCTGGAGATGATCATCGCGGGACTGGACAGTCGGCTCACCTCCGAACGTATCGGCCGGGACAGCAGTGACAGCTCTTGACTTCCTCCCCCTCCTGAAGGAGGGGGATTCCTACGGCTCGCGCCGTGGGGTTTCCTGCTTCGTCGCCGACTGCCCGCCCGGAGTGCTCCGTTGAGGTCTTACGCCAGCTCCACAGGCTGTCACCGCCAGTCCGGCGGCCAGCAGGTTCTTCGCCGCGTTCACGTCCCGGTCGTGGATCGTGCCGCAGTCACACGTCCAGGTACGGACATGCAACGGCATCCGCTCCCGGAGGGTGCCGCAGGCGGAGCACAGCTTGGAGGAGGGGAACCACCGGTCGACGGCGATCACCTCGCGTCCGTACCACTGGGCTTTGTACTCCAGCAGGCTCCGCAAGTCCGCCCATGCCGCGTCCGAGACGGCCCGGGCCAGGCTCCGGTTCTTGACCATGTTGCGGACGGTCAGGTCCTCGATCACGAGCGTTTGGTTCTCACGCACGAGTCGAGTGGTCAGCTTGTGCAGGGTGTCGCGGCGGCGGTCGGCGATCCTGGCATGGATCTTCGCGACCTTGCGGCGGGCTTTGGCCCGGTTCGCGCCGTCGCCTCTGGCCTTCTTCGCCAGTCGGCGCTGCGCTTTGGCGAGGGTGGCGCGGTCGCGGCGTTCGTGCCTCGGGTTGGTGATCTTCTCGCCGGTCGACAGGGTCAGCAGGTGGGTCAGGCCGACGTCGAGACCCACGGCCGTGTCCGTGGCAGGCAGGGGCTGGACGGACGGATCGTCGCACAGCATCGAGACGAACCAGCGTCCGGCCGCGTCCTGCGAGACGGTCACCGTCGAGGGGGACACGCCGGCGGGCAGCGGCCTGGACCAGACGATGTCCAGCGGCTCACGCATCTTCGCGAGCGTCAGTCGGCCGTCCCGGAAACGGAACCCGCTGCTGGTGTACTCGGCGGACTTCCGCGACTTCTTCCGGGACTTGAACCGCGGGTACTTCGCCCGCTTGCCGAAGAAGTTGGTGAACGCCACCTGCAGGTGCCGCAAAGCCTGCTGCAACGGAACCGACGACACCTCGTTCAGGTACGCCAGTTCCTCGGTC
>NZ_JBHWVI010000192.1:0-17265 GCF_042737005.1 Streptomyces sp. NPDC060027 | reverse complement strand
CCGCTCTTCGAGCGGCTCGGGAGGAAACCCCAGGCGGATGTGTTCCTCACGAACGTGCTGCTCCCGGACGAGCCGTTCATGGGCGTCGGCGCCCAGGCCGCGCATCGGCTCGGCATCGACCCCGAGTGGGTGGTGGATCTGCACAACGGCGGCTGCGCCTCGTTCGTCTACATGATGCAGCTGGCCCAGAAGATCATGGCCGACGGCTCCGCGCGTACCGCGCTGATCGCCAACGTGCAGAACACCGCGGGGCAGATGTTCGCCCAGTCCGAGGTGCGCAAGCACCCCCACGCGGCGGTACCGGGCGACGGCTGCGGCGTGGCCTATCTGGAGGCGGGCGGTGGCTCGCCGATCCTCGGCATACGCAAGCGGAGCACTCCCGAGTACTCGGTCGACCTGGGGCTGTCCGCTCCGGACGGGCGCAAGTACTGGGAGCCGGGCACCGGGCAGACGGACATCTGGTTCGACAGCGGGAAACAGGCTCAGATCCTGGGGCGCGGCAACGCTCTGGTCCCCGAACTCGTCCGGGAGCTCTGCGCGGACCTCGGCGAGGAACCGTCCGGCATCGACGTCCTCGTCACCAACCAGCCGAACCGGATCTTCCTGAAGAACTGGCGGCGGGCCCTGGAACTCGACGAGAAGCGGCACTTCGACACCTTCGACCGCTTCGGCAACCTGTACGGCGCCGCCGTGCCCGTCACCCTCGACCGAGCCGCGCGCGCCGGCGAACTGCGCGACGGCGACCTCGTCGTGATGTCCGGTTTCGCGCACGCCGGCGACTTCGCGGCCGCGGCGGCGGTGCGCTGGAACGCGTCATGAGCGGCGGCACGGGAGACACCGCGTCGGAGGACTTCGACGTCGTCATCGTCGGAGCGCGCTGCGCCGGCTCCACGCTCGGCGCGCTCCTCGCGCGCCGGGGGCTGCGGGTCGTCGTGCTCGACCAGGCCGCACAGATCCGTTCGACGCTCTCCTCGAACATCCTGCAGGCCGATTCCCTGGAATTCCTCAACCGTCTGGGCGTGTCGGACGAGTTGAGGGCGGCCGGGGTCACCACGATGACCCATGTCGACATGCGTCTGGAGGAGTTCCGCTGTGTGGCCGCCTTTCCGCAGCGGGAGGGGGACGCGGGCGGCGCGGCGTGCATCCGCCGGGAGGTCCTCGACCCCGTGCTGGTGGGCGCGGCCCGCGCGTCGGGCGCCGAGGTGCGCCTGGGCACCCGGGTCGTCGGGGTGGTTCGCGAGGACGGCCGCGTCTCGGGGGTCAGGGCCGTGTCGGGGGGCGCCGAGACCGTCCTGCGCGCCCGCCTCGTCGTCGGCGCCGACGGCCGGAACTCCACGGTCGCCGAGACCTGCGGCTCCCGCATGTATCACGTCAGCCCGGGTGAACGCGGCTACTACTGGACCTACTTCGAAGGCGCGGACCTCGGCGAGCACCCCACCTTCGTCTTCCACCGCTGGGGCGACCGGCACATGCTCGGCGGCCCCGCCGACAACGGCCTGTACATCGTGGGCGTCTCCCCGCAGCAACACGAGCGGGAATCCTTCCGCGCCGACCTCGAAGGCTCCCTGCACGCCCACGCCCTGCGCTGCGCGCCCATCGCCAAGGCCCTTTCGGGCGCCACCCGGGCAAGCAGGATCTACGGGATCCGCCGTTTCGTCGGGTACTTCCGCGAGGCGGCGGGCGCCGGCTGGGTGCTGCTCGGGGACGCCGGACACTTCAAGGACCCGGCGGGTGGGCGGGGCATCGGGGACGCCTTCCACCAGGCGGAGCGGCTCGCGGCCGCGATCTCGGCGGCGCCGCCCCACTCCGCCGGGATCGACCTCGCCACCGCCGAGTTCGGCACCTGGCGGGACCGCACCTACGCCGAGTACTACGGACTGGCGGCGGACCTCGGCGTCGCGGGTCCCATCGCGGGCGTCGTCCCGCGGGTCGTCGGCAGGCTGCACGCGAAGGGCAAGGTCGACGGCGTACTGGACCTGCTGAGCCATCGCGCCTCCGTCATGGAGGTCCTCACCCCCGGGCGGGTGCTCGGCGCCACCGGCGCGGCCGTACTGCGCGGCCGCGGCCGACGCCGTGCCGCGCTCGGCGAGTTGGGCCGGCTCGCCACCACGGAGATCCGCCGCCGCAGCGCCATGCGCACGCCCGTATATCAGAGCGGCCCTCAGCCGCGCCCCGTACAACAGGACCCGCCTGAACCGGAGTCGATCCGATGACCAGTCCCCTTCCGCACGCAATCGTCCCCGGCCCGCTGCTGCCGCCCGGCGTCCAGCTGGGCTTCGAGCAGACCGTGCCACGCTCGTTCGCACACCGCAGACAGATCGGCGAGGTCTTCGTCGCCGACTCCGCGCAGAGCTCGGACGTCGACTTCCATCTGTCGTTCCAGATCCCCCGCGCGCACAGTCTGTGGTCGGACCGCAACGGGGCGTACCACGACTCGCTCGCGTCCGCCGAGGCCGCGCGGCAGGCCATCTTCGTGCTGTTGCACCGCCATGTGGGCGTGCCCGTGGGGCTGCCCTTCAGCCTCCAGCGGATCACGCTGCGGGTCGAGGACCCGGCGGCGTACAGGGACGACGGGATCTCCGCGCTCCAGGGCCATGTGCACTACCGCGTCGCCGAACAGCAGGGCAAAGGCTCCGACGTGGTGAGCATGACGCTTGAAGGCGCCATGGAGATCGACGGCCGCCGGGCGATGACCCTCGGCGCGGTCCTCGCCTTCATGTCGCAGGAGGACTACGACATCTTCCGCGCCTTCCAGCGGGCCCAGAAGCCGGTGGAGGACAGTCGGCCGACCCCGGCCCACCGGCTCGCGCCCGCCCTGGTCGGCCGCGAGATCCCGCGCAATGTCGTCATCGGTTCCACGGGCCCGGAGGGCTCGGAGCCCGACGACGGCACGATCCGCTACCTCCTCGCCGCCGACCGGCGCCACCCCGCCTTCTTCGACCACGAGTACGACCATGTGCCGGGCCCTCTGATGGTCGAGGGCATGCGGCAGGCGGCCGTCGCGGCGGCCTGCCGGAGCGGGGCCATCGCGTCCCCGCACGCCCTGGTGGTCGGCTGCGACGCGGCCTTCCTGGACTTCGCCGAGTTCGAGGCGGACGTCGTCTACGAGGCGGAGGCCCCGGTGCCCGGCGCGGACGGCAGCCTGCCGGTGGCCGTACGCATCCAGCAGTTCGGCAAAACGATCGTCGAGGGCCGTATCGAGCTGTTGCCCGATGCCGGCCCGCATCCCCGTTCGACCACACAAGGCCACGGAGTCTGATTCATGTCATTGGAACGTACCCGGCGCCGCGTGGCCGTGGTGGGCGGCGGCATCGCGGGTCTCACCGCCGCGCTCCGCCTCGACCTGCTCGGCCACGACGTCGAAGTCATCGAATCCCAGGGCACGTTGGGCGGTCGCTTCGGCCTCGACAGACTGGGCGACCGGGAGGTCATGACGGGCGGCAAGAACATCGGCCGCCAGTACCACACCTTCCGCTGGTTCACCTCGGAGCTCGGCTCGGACCGGTACGAGAGCTTCGGATACAACGCGTCCCGCATCAAGGACGGCGAGGTGCTGACGATCGACAGCGAGCGCCGCGGTCAGACCCTGAAGAACATCCGGCGCATGGGCTCGACCCGGGACTTCGCGCGTATGGCGGGCATGGCGGCCCGTATCCGCGCCGACCGGCGCAACCGCTTCCTCGGCTCGCGCCACTTCAGCGGTGTCTCGGCACGGCACGACCACGCCCCGCTCAGCGCGTTCTTCGGCCCCCGGATGACGGACATGCTGGTGCGGCCGATGGTCCTCCGCAACAACGGAGCGGAGCCCGACGAGGTCTACCCCGGCACGTTCGGCACCAACCTGGCGATGCTGCTGGACCATTACGACCAGTTGTCGGGCGGTATCCAGCCCGTCCTGGCGGCGTTCGCGAAGCGGGTGCCCGTCCGTCTCGACTCGACGGTCGAGGGCGTGGAGATCCGCGACGGCAGGGTCACCGGTCTGCGGATCTCGCAGGAGGGCGCCGAGGCCACGTCCCGCGACTACGACGGCATCGTGCTCGCCACCCCTGCCTACGCCACCGCCGAGATCGTCCGCTCGGCCCGGCCGGCACTCGCCCGCCGCCTCGACGACGTGAACTACTTCCCGTCGACCGTGGTGCTCGTCGAGTACGACCGGGACATGTTCACGCATGACGTGCGGGCGCTCACCATGGACGACGGACCGTGCAGCAACGCCGGCTCGTACGGCCAGGAGGACCGCCACATCGTCCGCTACACCTACAGCGGCCGCGAGGGCAGGCTCACCGACCTCAGCGCCGAGAACATCGACCGGCTCACACGTGAGACCGAGGAGCGCCTGGTGACCCACCTGGGAGCGCCGCGCGCCGAGCGCGTCAACCTCCTGGTCAAGCACTGGAAGGCCGCCTACAGCGGCTATCTCCCCTACCACGCGCAGTTCCTGGCCGAGGTCCGCGAAAGCGTCACGGACATCGCCGGCCTGGAGCTCGCGGGCGACTACATCCAGGGGGTGTCCATCGAGGCATGCGCGCGGACCGGCCGTGCCGCGGCCGGGCGGCTCGCCGAGCACCTCGGCTCTCCGGTGTCCCCCGCGTGAGCGGCCCGGAGTGGGCGGTGGTCACCGGCGCCTCGTCCGGCATCGGCGAGCACCTCGCCAGGGGCCTGGCCGCGCGCGGATACGGCCTGTGGCTGATCGCGCGGAGGACCGAGGCCCTGGAGCGGCTCGCCGGGGAACTGCGGGACACGCACCAGGTGAGTGTGCGCGTGAGGACCTGCGACCTCGCCGACCCGGCCGCGCGCGAGAAGTTGGCCGGGGAGCTGGCCGGGGAGCCGGTCTCCGTACTCTGCGCCAACGCCGGGTTCCCCACCTGCGGGCCGTTCAGCGAGAACAACCCGGCGGAGGAGACAGCCGAGGTCCAGGTCAACGTCGTCTCGCTGCACGCCCTCACCCAGGCCCTCCTCCCCGGCATGCTGGCCCGCAGGCACGGTCGCGTCCTGGTCACCGGCTCCACCGCGGGCTGCCAGCCCGTGCCGACGGCGGCCACCTACTCGGCGACCAAGGCCTTCGCCAACGCCTTCGCCGAGTCGCTGCACATCGAACTGCGCGGCACCGGAGTGAGCTGCACGCTGCTCGCGCCCGGACCCGTGCGCACCGGTTTCTATGCGACGGGCGGCATTTCAAGCCTGCAGAGGCACGCGTTTCTCGCCTGGCTCACACCCCGGCGCGTCGCCGAGGCGGGCCTGCGGGGCATGGCGCGGGGGCGCCGTGTCGTGGTCCCCGGCCCTGTCGCCAAGGCCCAGTACCTCGCGGGCCGCCACACCCCCCGCGCGCTCCTTTTTCCCGTGCTGCGCGCGGCAGTTCTGCCCCTGTTCCGCAATGCCAGGGGCACCATCACCAACCGTCGGACAGTCAACTCCCGGAAGTGAGAAGCACATGGACGGCAGGAAGCACCGCTGGTTCATACTCGGGGCGTCGCTTATTCCGCTGCTCGCGGTATTCGGCGCCATGGGGCTGCTGTGGAACGAGATCTTCGGCTGGTCGGACGTCGTCGTCCTGGTCATCATGTACGCCGTCTCCGGCTTCGGGATCTCCGCCGGATACCACCGCATGCTGACCCACCGCTCGTTCGAGACCTACAAGCCCATCCGCATCGCCCTCGCCACCGCCGGAGTGATGGCGGGGCAGGGCCCGCCCCTGATCTGGGCCGCGCACCACCGCAAGCACCACCGCGTCGCCGACAAGCCGGGCGACCCGCACTCCCCGCACCTGGACTTCGAACCCGGCTTCAGGGGCACCGTGGCCGGGCTGTGGCACGCCCACCTGGGGTGGCTCTTCGACGTCGACCTCAGCTCCGACCCGATGCGCTACTGCCCCGACCTGGTCCGCGAGAAGCCCCTGCGCTGGCTGAGCGAGCATCTGCTCCTGGTCACCGCCTCCAGTGTGGTCCTGCCCGGCCTCATCGCCTTCGGCATCACCGGCGGATCGCTCCGGGCCGGCCTGACGGGAATGCTGTGGGGCGGCCTGGTCCGCATCTTCCTCATCAACCACATGACGTACGCCGTCAACTCCGTCGGGCATGTCTTCGGGCGTCGCCGCTTCGAGACCACCGACCAGTCGCGCAACGTTGCCTGGCTGTCGATCCCTTCGTTCGGGGAGGCCTGGCACAACAACCACCACGCCTTCCCCCGCTCCGCCCGCCACGGCATGAAGTGGTACGAGGTCGACCTCTCCGCGATCCTCATCTGGTCCCTGGAGAAGAGCCGGCTGGCCTGGAAGGTCGTCCGCATCGACCCGGAGCGCATGACCATGCGCGAGGCCAACATCAGCCGCGTCTCCGGCTCCGCCCTGGACGAGAGGGAACTCCTGGAATCCCAGCAGAAGATCGCGCCCATGGCCGAACGCGGCCGCGACTCCGACGCCTCCCTCGTCGACGTCGAATAGCCACGCCGGGGAAGCCGAACGAGACGAGAGACGGGGAAACACGTACATGGATTTCTTCAGCGCCCTGACCGACGGTGCCTCGCACGGTGTTCTGCACGAGTGGAACGGCGAAGCGTTCGACCACACTCCCTGGCGCGAGGTCGTCGGGGACGCACACCAAATGGCCGCAGGGCTCCGCGCCCTCGGTGTGCGACCCGGAACCCGGGTCGCCTGCATTCTCACCAACACCCCCGACACGGTCCGCGGACTGCTCGCGATCTGGCTCGCGGGCGGGGTGGTGGCCTCGCTCCCGTTGCCCACGCGGGGGCAGAGCTCCGAGGCGTACGGCGAGCAGCTCGTCGCCCTTTCGGCGCGGCTGGACCCGGCGCTCCTGCTCGTCGACGACTGGCTGACGGGCATGGTCCCCGCGGAGCTGACCCGGCAGCTTCCGGTGCGCGGCTGGTCGGCCCTGCGCGGCTCGGGACGCATCGAGCCGAGCCCGCCGGGACGGGACGACCTGGCGTTCGTCCAGTACTCGTCGGGTTCCACCAGCACACCCAAGGGGTGCGCGCTCACCACCCGTGCCATCGAACAGCAGTTGCAGATCATCCTGCATCTGACGGGCGGCCGGCCGGGCGCGGACACCGTGGCCTCCTGGCTCCCGCTCTCCCACGACATGGGCATGTTCGGCTGCCTGCTGTACTCGTGGGCGTACGACTTCGACTTCGTGCTGTCCACACCCGACCGGTTCGGGATGGCGCCGCGCACCTGGTTCCGGGACATGTCGGAGTACGAGGCGACGATGACGGCGGGCACCAGCACCGCCGTGTATCTCGCGGCGCGGGCGCAGGGGCGGGGCTCGCTGCCCAAGGAGCTGAAGCTGCGGGCCGCCGTGATCGGAGCGGAGCGCGTCGACTGGGACACCCTCGCCGCGGCGACGGAGAAGTTCCGGCCGTTCGGCCTGACCGACTCCGCGTTCCAGCCCGCGTACGGCATGGCCGAGGCGACGCTCGCGGTGACCGGCAAGCCCTGGGCGCAGGCGCCGACCGCACTCGCCTTCGACGGGCCCGCGCTCGTCGAGGGCTCGGTGATCGAAGTGGCGCCCGACCATCCGAAGGCCACCCGGCTCGTCTCCAACGGCCTTGCCCTGCCGGGGGTTTCCGTGCGCGCCGGGTCGAACGGCGGGATCGCGGAGATCCAGGTGTCCTCACCGAGCCTGGCGAACGGCTACTACGCGGACCCGGAGCGCACGGCCGCCCGATTCCAGAATGGCTGGCTGCGGACCGGTGACCTGGGTTTCGTCCAGGACGACGAGCTCTACGTCCTGGGCCGCGCCGACGACATGCTGTCGGTGGGCGGGCGGAAGGTCTACGCCTCCGAGATCGAGTCGGCGGTCGACAGCCTGAAGAATGTACGTAAGGGGTGTGCGGCCGTCGTCGACACGGGTGACTCGGGAATGTCGCGGCTCGTGCTGATGGTGGAGCCGCAGGGCAACCCGCGCGACTACCGGCCCATCGCCGAGGAGGCGGCGTCCCTGGCCATGGAGAAGGCCGGGGTGGCACTCGCGGAGTGCCTCTTCCTGCCGCGCGGCGTGCTCCCGAAGACGCCCAGCGGCAAGATCCAGCGGTTCCGCTGCCGGGTGCTGCTCGCCGAAGGACAGCTCGCCCCCGTGGCCCGCGTGACGTTCGCCTGACGGACGCGTGCGCCTGCCGAGGCCCGTCCGGGCCTCGGCGCAGGGCTGCGCTCTCCGGCAGACCGGCCCCCACACCGGCGGCTCGGGGGCGCGCGGTCAGCTCCACCATCGTCGAAGGGCCTCTCCCGGACGCGTTCGAAATCGGGCATGATGCATCATCTGCACCGGTCCATCACGCCGCCCTGTCGTCAGAACCGAACCAGTCGCCGCTCACCTACGTCGAGTGAATGCCACTCCGCCCTCCCCTTCCACGCTGCCGGTCCTGCCCGCGCGACGGTGCGGTCCAGTGGCACCGCGGCGGCAGCGATGTCGTCATCCTCGAAAGGAAGTACCGTGGCGCCGGTGCTCGTTGGACGCGAAGGACTGCTGGTCGGAGAGCGCATACCGGTGATCGGCACCCGGGTCACCTTCGGGCGCAATCCGGAGAACAGCGTCGTCATCTCCAGCCTGAGCGTTTCGCGCTTCCACGCGGAGATCGTCCTCGACGACACCCAGGGCTACGTGCTGCGCGACTGTGGGAGCAGCAACGGAACGCTGGTCAACGGTGAGGAGATCGACTCCCAGCTCCTCAAACCCGGGGACGACATCACCATCGGCGACGAGGAGTTCCGCTTCGAGGTTCCGGACGCCATGGAGACGATCATGGCGCTCTCCTTGCCCAGGTCCCTGACCCATGCCGACGAGGAGGTCGAGCACGGGCCGGTGCTGCGGGTCACCATCGCGGGCGGGGGCCCTGTCGGCCTGTCACTCGCCCTGCTGCTGGAGCACTTCCTCGGCGCCCAGGTGAACATCACCGTGTACGACGGCCGGTGGCGCAAGCAGGGCCGCAGGATCGTCTGGAAGGACGCGAGTCAGGGCAATGTGCGGCGCCAGCAGGTGGTGACCGTACAGAGTCGCCAGTACCTCAGCCTTCCCGAGGAGGTGCAGGCCCGGCTCTTCGCCCCCGACAACTACACCGAGATGTGGCCGGCCGGCCCCGACTCGATCGGCGATCATCACCCGCGCAACATGCGGATCGCCTACATCGAGGACCGGCTCCTGGAGGTGGCGAACGAGAAGCCGAGCCGAATCCGGCTCGTCCCCGCCCGGTTCAGCATCGATGAGCAGCGGGACGCCCTGGCCGACCAGCACGTACTGGCGATCTGCGACGGCGGGCGGTCGCGCACCCGCGAGTACTTCGCCGCCAGGTTCGGCACGGCGGACGCGTCCATCTACTCGCTGAAGGACCGCCATCTCCAGGACGTGATCCTCGGCCTGCGCGTGAAATCGGCCCTGCCCGACCCCATGGCGGTGCTGCTGACCGTGGGGCAGAACCGGTTCCTGCTGAACTCCTTGCGTGGCGAGGGCTTCCTCAACATGCGTCTGACGGATGCGGAGGCCGCCGAGGTCGTCGGTATCGATCCGGTCCGCCGGGTATTCGAGGAGTGCATCGCCTCCCGTCCCTGCCTGATGGGGCGCGACGAGCACGGCGACTTCCGGTGTTCGACGCACAGCACCCTGTTCCTGCCGGCCCTCATCAGGGGCTCGGCCCTGTGGAAGCGGGTGGGTGAAGGGCTGCGCCTGTTCGGCGTCGAACCGGACGAGCTGCGTGCGGTCACCTCCTTCCGCCTGGACATGGTGCAACGCCCGCGCTTCACCGCCGAGTTGCTGCCGCCCACGGCCAACTCCACCGGCACGTACGGCTTCTTGCTGGGCGACGCCGCCAACTCCATCCACTTCTGGCCGGGGCGGGGACTCAACAGCGGCCTGTCCTCCGCGATCTCGCTCGCGCGGTCCCTCAACGGAGCGTGGAAGGGCAAGCCCTTCCGGGACGCGGACTTCCTGCGCCACGAGGCCGCCATGTCGATGCTCCAGTACCGCCACAAGAGCCGCGCCTGGAAGGCGATGGTGACCACCGACGACCAGGGCACCACGTGGGCCATCAAGGACATCATCGCTCACGGCATCGACGGAATCTCCGAGGAGTCGGATCGCGAGGCGGACACCGCGGCGCTGTTGGAGCGACTGCGCGGAATCCGCTCCCGGCTGGCGACGCGCATGCCCGGTATGCCGGACGACCAGGCGATCCTGGAACGGCTGGGGACCCTGGAGGGCAGCACGCTCCGCATGCTGGTGCTCAGCGGCGCCTGGGACACACTCACCATGGGCGGCGAGGAGGTCGACATCGACATCTTCTACGGCCAGGACTCCGCCGCCGCGGCAGCGGCCGTCGAGGGCCTTGATCCGGTCGCCCAACCCTGAGGAGCGTCGAGTCCGTCCGCGCGCGCGGACGGACCGACCTGCGAGGCGACGCCTGCGCCGCGCTCTCGCTCACGGTGAGCAGCCCGTGATGACGGAGGATGACCGGACCTCGGATGCCGGACCTCGGATGCCGGGCCTCGGATGCCGGACCTCGCATGCTCCGGCTCTCCCGCGCGCGCCGGACGACAGTGCGCCCCGACGATAGGGCCCGTTCACACTTACCCCCGACACGTCCGGTCGGTAACCATGGGAAAGGCTGTTTGTGCATTGATGACCGGAATGAGCTGATTCCCAGGAGGGCTCATGGACGCCCCGACCGCGACGACGGCCGAACCCGTCGCGCAGGACGACGCGCAGGACGATCCGACCGTCCACATTCTCTGGATCAACGCGGGGCTGAGCTGCGACGGGGATTCGGTGTCGCTGACCGCCGCGACCCAGCCGAGCATCGAGGAACTGGCACTCGGTGCCCTGCCAGGATTGCCCAAGGTGGCGGTCCACTGGCCCCTGATCGACTTCGAGTGCGGGCCCGTGCAGGGCGCGGACAATTTCGTCGAGTGGTTCTTCAAGGCCGACCGGGGCGAGCTGGAGCCCTTCGTGCTGGTCGTCGAGGGGTCCATTCCGAACGAACGGGTGAAGCCGGAGGGCTACTGGTGCGGTTTCGGGGACGATCCGGAGACGGGTCAGCCGATCACCACCAGTGAGTGGCTCGACCGGCTCACCCCCAAGGCGCTCGCCGTCGTCGCCATCGGCACCTGTGCGACGTACGGCGGTATCCACGCGATGGCCGGGAACCCGACCGGCGCGATGGGAGTGCCGGACTATCTGGGCTGGGAGTGGAAGTCCAAGGCGGGCATCCCGATCGTCTGCATCCCGGGCTGCCCCGTGCACCCGGACAACGCTTCCGAGACCCTGCTCTACCTGCTGTACCAGGCGGCGGGCGCGGCGCCCATGATCCCGCTGGACGAGGAGCTGCGGCCGACCTGGCTGTTCGGCGCCACGGTGCACGAGGGCTGCGACCGTGCCGGTTACTACGAGCAGGGGCAGTTCGCGACCGAGTACGGATCGCCGCAGTGTCTGGTCAAGCTCGGCTGCTGGGGCCCGGTGGTCAAGTGCAACGTGCCCAAGCGCGGCTGGATCAACGGTGTGGGCGGCTGTCCGAACGTCGGCGGCATCTGCATCGCCTGCACCATGCCGGGCTTCCCCGACAAGTTCATGCCGTTCATGGACGAGCCGCCGGGCGGTCATGTGTCCGCGACGGCGAGCGGCATCTACGGCTCGGTCATACGGCGACTGCGGCACATCACCGAGAAGACCGTCGAAAAGGAACCGAAGTGGCGCGGCAAGGGCGAGAAGCTCACGACCGGCTACAAGGCCCCGTGGTGACCACGGTTACCCGCTGAGCAGGACACTCGACAGGAAGGTGGCGCGGCACCATGGCGACGGCGACGAACAAGCCGGCCGGTGACGGCCTCACGGAGATGTCGTGGGACCCGATCACCCGCATCGTGGGCAGTCTCGGCATCCACACCAAGATCGACTTCAAGGCGAAGCGGGTCGCGGAGTGCTACAGCACCTCGTCCGTCTT
Source organism: Streptomyces sp. NPDC060027 (assembly GCF_042737005.1). Lineage (NCBI taxonomy): Bacteria > Bacillati > Actinomycetota > Actinomycetes > Kitasatosporales > Streptomycetaceae > Streptomyces > Streptomyces sp. NPDC060027. The sequence continues at coordinate 5,325 of NZ_JBHWVI010000192.1, read as the reverse complement.
CCGCGGGTACAGCGTGTTCATGCGCGGCAAGGACCCGCGCGACGCCCACTTCATCACCAGCCGGATCTGCGGCATCTGCGGCGACAACCACGCCACCTGCTCGGTGTACGCCCAGAACATGGCGTACGGCGTGGCACCGCCGCACCTCGGCGAGTGGATCATCAACCTCGGTGAGGCCGCGGAGTACATGTTCGACCACAACATCTTCCAGGAGAACCTGGTCGGGGTGGACTACTGCGAGCGGATGGTCCGCGAGACCAATCCGGGTGTGCTCGAACTCGCCGAGCGCACCGAGGCCCCGCACGCGGCCGACCACGGCTACCGCACGATCGCCGACATCATGCGCTCGCTCAACCCGCTGGAGGGCGAGTTCTACCGAGAGGCGCTCCAGGTCAGCCGCTACACCCGGGAGATGTTCTGTCTGATGGAGGGCCGCCATGTGCACCCCTCCACGCTCTACCCGGGCGGTGTGGGCACGGTCGCGACCATCCAGCTCTTCACCGACTACCTGACCCGGCTCACCCGCTACGTGGAGTTCATGAAGCGCGTCGTCCCGCTCCACGACGACCTGTTCGACTTCTTCTACGAGGCACTGCCCGGGTACGAGGAAGTGGGCAGGCGCCGTGTGCTGCTGGGGTGCTGGGGCGCGCTCAACGACCCGGAGTACTGCGACTTCCAGTACGCCAACATGGAGAACTGGGGCCGGCGGATGTTCGTCACCCCGGGTGTCATCGTGGACGGCAAGCTGATCACCAACAGCCTCGTCGACATCAACCTCGGCATCCGCATCCTGCTCGGCAGCTCGTACTACGAGGACTGGTCGGGGATGGAGAAGTTCGTCGAGCAGGACCCGCTCGGGAACCCCATCGACGAACGGCACCCGTGGAACCAGCACACCATCCCGGCCCCGCAGAAGCGGGACTTCGACGACAAGTACAGCTGGGTCATGTCGCCGCGCTGGTTCGACGGCACCGACCATCTGGCCCTGGACACCGGCGGCGGCCCGATCGCCCGGCTGTGGTCGACGGCCCTGTCCGGACTCGTCGACATCGGCTACATCAAGGCCACCGGGCACAGCGTGCAGATCAACCTGCCGCGCACGATGACCAAGCCGGAGATGGCGCTGGAGTGGAAGATCCCGCAGTGGAGCAACGCCCTCGAACGCAACCGGGCCCGCACCTACTTCCAGGCGTACGCCGCCGCGGCCGCCCTCCACTTCGCCGAACAGGCGATGGAGGAGGTACGCGCCGGACGCACCCAGACCTGGGAGAAGTTCGACGTGCCGGACGAGTCGATCGGCTGCGGCTTCACCGAGGCGGTCCGGGGCGTGCTGTCCCACCACATGGTGATCAGGGACGGCAAGATCGCCAACTACCACCCGTATCCGCCGACGCCCTGGAACGGCAGCGTGCGCGACAGCTACGGCACACCGGGCCCGTACGAGGACGCGGTGCAGAACACCCCCATCTTCGAGGAGAACCCGCCCGAGAACTTCAAGGGCATCGACATCATGCGGGCCGTCCGCAGCTTCGACCCGTGTCTGCCGTGCGGCGTGCACATGTACGTCGGCGGCGGGCGGACCATCCAGCAGACGCACATGCCGACGGGGCTGAGCGGACTGGCGGTCTGACCTTCCTCAGGAGAGGGGCTTGCCGATGGCCGGACAGGAGACGGGTGAGCGGATAGGCGCCCTGCTCGACGAGCTGGCGCAGCAGGCGGGGCCGGAAGCACGCGACACGGCGGACGAACTCGTGCGCTGCCTCGTGGAGTTCTACGGCGAGGGTCTGGCCCGGGCCGTACGGCTGCTGCGCGCGGCCCCGGACGGCGCGGATCCCCTCGCCGTCCTGACGGCCGACGAACTGGTCGGCGATCTGCTGATCCTGCACGATCTGCATCCGGAGGACACCGCGACCCGGGTGGGCCGGGCCCTCGACAAGGTCCGTCCCTACCTCGGCTCGCACGCGGGCGACGTCGAGGTGGCCGGGCTCGACATGGAGGCCGCCGGCGGCCCGACCCTGCGGCTCAGGCTGCGCGGCAGCTGCGACGGCTGCCCGTCCTCCACCCAGACCGTGCGCTGGACCATCGAGGAGGCGGTCGCCCGGATCGCCCCCGAGGTCGAGCACATCGAGGTCGAGGGAATGGCCGAGGAGAACCCGGGGCCCGCCCTGCTCCAGATCCTGCCGCACCGCCCGGACGATGTTCCGGGTGACCCGGCCGCGTCCGCAGGAGCGGGCGACGCGGCGCGCTGGTACACCCTCGGTCCTCGCGCGCTGCCCCTGGGCGAACGGGCCACCGGCGTCACCGACGTCGCCGGCCGCACCCTGCTGCTCGTCCGCCTGCCGGGACAGCTGTACGCCTACCGCGACCGCTGCCCGGTCTGTGCCGCGAGCCTCGCACCGGCGGTCCTGGACGGCGAACTGCTGCGGTGCGCGGGATGCGCCGCCGAGTTCGACGTGCACCGGGCGGGCCGGGGCGAGAGGGCTCACCTGGAGCCCGTACCGCTGCTGGAGGAGGACGGATCGGTGCGCGTGGCGCTGCCCGGCGAGCTGCTGGGAGCGGGGCCATGACCATCGACGTCCTCAAGCAGTTCACCCGGAGGCCGCCGCCCGCCGGCGAGCGCTGCGACCTGTGCGGGGAGCCGCTGCCCGCCGAGCACCGGCATCTCGTGGACACCTCGCGACGCTCCCTCAAATGCTCCTGCCCGCCCTGCCATCTGCTCTTCACCCGGCCGGGCGCGGGGCAGGGCCGCTTCCGGGCCGTCCCGGACCGGTATCTCACCGATCCCGGGTTCGACCTGGACGAGTCGGACTGGAACCGGCTGCAGATCCCCGTCGCGCTCGCCTTCTTCTTCCGCAACTCCGAACTCGACCGGCTCGCGGCCTTCTACCCGAGCCCGGCGGGCGCCACCGAGAGCGAACTCGATCCGCAGACCTGGGACGCGGTCCTCGGACGCAGCCGGCTCGCGGAGCTGCTCGAACCCGACGTGGAGGCGCTGCTGCTGCACCGCGGACGCGGCGACTCGATCACCTGCACGCTCGTGCCGGTCGACGTCTGCTACGAGCTGGTCGGCCGGATGCGGCTGCACTGGAAGGGCTTCGACGGCGGTGCCGAGGCACGCGCGGACATCGCGGAGTTCTTCGAACGGATCACGGCGGCCGCCCGGCCGCTGGAAGCGGAAACCGGGCCCACCACCGCATCGGCGCGCCCCGGCCCCACCGCCGCATCCGCGGAACCCGGGCCCCACGCCGCCCCCGCGGAATCCGGGAATCCCGCCGCTCCCCCGGAATCCGGGCGTCCGGCCACCCACTCGGGGGGCGCCCCGTGACCGATCTCCAGTTCACCTGCACCGGTGTGCGCCCCGAGCCGTACGGAGCCGGGCCCACGCTGCTGTTCGGGCTGCGCATCGAGGAGGCCGATCATCAGCCGGTGCACGCCGTCGCGCTGCGCTGCCAGATCCGTATCGAGCCCGCCGGGCGATCGTACGAGCCGGAGGAGGTCGGCATGCTGGGTGACCTGTTCGGCGAACCGAGCCGCTGGAACAGCACGGTCAAGCCGTTGCAGTTCGCCCACACCTCCATCACGGTCCCGGGGTTCACCGGTTCGACGGAGGTCGATCTCCCGGTGCCCTGCACCTACGACACGGAGGTCGCCTCCGCGTCGTACTTCCGGGCGTTGTCCCGCGGCGAGGTCCCGCTGCTCCTGCTCTTCTCCGGCACGGTGTTCACGGGCCGGGACGGTTTCCGGGCCGAGCCGGTGCCCTGGCACAAGGAGACGTCGTACCGGATGCCGGTGGACGTCTGGCGGGACATGATCGAGCAGTACTTCCCCAACTCGGGCTGGCTGCGCGTCCGGCTGGACGTGCTGGACGCGCTGCGCCGCTACCGCTCCGCCCACGCTCTGCCGTCCTGGGAGCGGGTCTTCGAGGAACTCCTCGCCACCGCCGACGCGAAGGGGGCCGACTGAGATGAGCAATCCCCTGGAGCACGGCTTCGAACAGGCCCGCACGGTGGCGGACGCCGTCCTGTTCGAGGGATATGTCCTCTACCCCTACCGCGCCTCGGCCGCGAAGAACCAACTGCGCTGGCAGTTCGGCGTCCTGGTGCCGCCCGCCTGGACCGCGACGACCGGGGAACACGCCGTCCAGCGCACCGAATGCCTGCTGGAGCCCCGCGCCGGCGACCGGCTCCACGCCGAACTGCGCTTCCTGCACGTCCGGCGGCGCACGGTCGAACGGCTCGAAGCCGACGGCGGCTATACGGAAGTGCCCGAACTCGACCTTCCCGACCGGGTGTTGGTGCCGTGGGACGAGGGTCACGAGGAACGCGTCCTGATCCATGAATCGCTCGCCGAGCTGATGGGTGATCAGGCGGCCGTCCACGCCGTACGGTTCGACCTGCCCGATGCCGTCGAGTACGAGCCGGTGACCGAAGCGGAGGGCCGGACGCTGGGCCGTCTGGTGCGGCGCAGGAAGCGGCTGACGGGTGAACTGCGTCTGCGCATCGAGGAGTTGCCTGGACCCTACCGGGTGCTGCGGCTCACGGTGAGCGTGCACAACACCACCGTCGCCCCGAAGGACACCGGCACCGACCGCGAGACCGCCCTCGCCCACAGCATGATCGGCACCCATCTGCTGTTCGGCGTGCCCGGTGGACGGTTCCTGTCGCTGACCGACCCGCCCGAGTGGGCCCGCCCGGCCGCCGCGAGCTGCCACAACGACCACACCTGGCCCGTACTCGCGGGACCGCCCGGTACGGAGGACGTCATGCTGTCCTCGCCGATCATCCTGGAGGACCACCCGGCCGTCGCCGAGGAGAGCCCGGGGCCCCTCTACGACGCCACCGAGATCGACGAGATCCTCTCGCTGCGCACAGCCGCGCTCACCGAACGGGAGAAGCGCGAGGCGCGCGGCACGGACGCCCGCGCCGCCGAGGTCATCGACCTGGTGGACGACATGCCGGAGGCGGTCCGCGAACGGCTGCACGGAGCGATCCGGGGGCTGCGCGAGATCACCGGCGACGGCCTTCCGGGCGAGACCCGCCCCGCTGCTCCCGAGACGGGACTGACCCTGCCCGAGGGCCCCGGGCACCCCTGGTGGGACCCGGCGCGGGACCCCGGAGCAACCGAGGTGCCGGCCGTCGTCGTCATCGACGGCGAGAGCGTACGGGCCGGCAGCAGGGTCCTGCTCAGACCGGGCGCCCGGCGCTCCGACGCCCAGGACGCCTTCCTCCTCGGCCGGCACGCCACGGTCGAGGCCGTGGTCGGCGACCTCGACGGCGAGACGCACCTCGCCGTCGTCGTGGACGACGACCCCGGCACCGACGTACC
>NZ_JBHWVI010000191.1:0-17299 GCF_042737005.1 Streptomyces sp. NPDC060027 | reverse complement strand
TTTGTGTTTTTTTTTTTTTTTTTTATTCACTCCCTCTCTTCTGGTCCGGGGGGGGGGGCCGGGCGGCGGCCCCCCCCCCCCCCCCCCCGCGACACTCACCGAAAGGCTGAGGAGCACGTACATGCCGAGGGAGCTGTGCCCCGATGTGCCGGCCTGGCGAGGCGCGGTGCGGGGAGGAACGGAGCATGCGGAGGACCCGGACGCCGACCCGGAGCGGCTCCACGAGCGCGTCGCCTCCGACCGGCTGTGCCGGATCCCGGCGGTACGGTTTCCGGCGGTGCGGTCTCCGGCGGTGCGGGCCGGAGCGTGCGGCGCCGCGTACGGCTGTGAACTGCGCGGGCCGGCGCCCGCGTTCGGGGGCGGCGCGGCGCCTGTCACGGCCTCGACGTCCCCTCGGGGTCCGGTACTCCGCACACTGCGCTCGCGGGGCAGACGCCGGGGGAGCGCCCACCAGGAGAGGCCGCCGGCCTCCTCGCCCGTACGCGCTCGGCGTGGACAGGGTCCGCGGCGACGGGCGATCCCGGCCGGTCCCGCCGCCTCGACAGCCGGACGACGAAGATCCACGGCAGCGGCGACGCGGTGACGAGGCGTCATCCCGGCCGTATCCCGGGTGAATCTCGGGAAGAGGCGTTTCGGAGTCCTCGACCTGCTGTGACTCCGCACCGTGCGCAGGGTATTTCGAGTTTCAACGGATAGTCCCGGACTATCGTGGTCGCCGCTGCGGATCATTTGCCGGGGAAGTCGATGTATTTTGCGCGGGAGGTGATTCTGGACGGCTGTTCGAAATTCCGTGTCCGGTGCTAGTGTTGCGACGGGGGCGGGAATTTTAATTCGTCATCGACGGGGGTCGGTTATTCGTGTTTCAGGGTTCTCCTCGCGCAACGGGAAGACGTAGTTCCGTTTTCTTTCGGCGTGCGGTGCGGCCGGCGCTGGAGGCGCGGTGACGGAAGCGGAGGGGGCGCGCGCCGCAGGGTGGGACTACGAGATGCTGGCCCGGCTGGTGGAACAGGCGCAGCGCGGAGACGCCCTGGCCATGGACGAGTTGCTCGGCATCCTCGCACCGTACGTCGGCCGGATCTGTGGACCGGTGGCCCTCCAGGACGGGGCGGACGCCGCGCAGGAGGCGCTCATCGCCGTCTTCCGCAATCTCCGTCAGCTGAAGACGCCCGCGGCGCTGCTCGGATGGGTGCGGCAGATCGCGGTCCGGGAGGCGGTGCGGTTCGCCAAGCAGCGCCGGCAGGGCAGCACCGTTCCGGTGGAATGGGAGGACAAGCCGATCACCGAAGACCTGCATCTCGCCTCGGACATCGCCGACGCGATGGAGAGGCTCGCCCCCGAGCACCGCGTCGTGCTGACGCTGCGTCATGTCGAGGGTCTGAGCGAGCAGGAGGTCGCGGGGTTGCTCGCGGTCCCCGTGGGGACGGTCAGGTCCCGGCTCTTCCGGGCCCGGAGGTCATTCCGCGACGCCTGGGACTGACCGGACCTCCACCCGCTGCTGCAGGCGGTCGAGAAGCCTGCCCTTCCGGTGTGCCGACCGCAGGCTCAGAAGCCGGTTCAGCATCGGGCCGCCGGGCAGACGCAGACTGCTGAAGAAGGCGAACCGGCATCCGTCCCCGTCGGGCATCGCGGCCATGCCACTGGTCAGGGCCCTGCTCTGCATCAGGCACCAGCCGGGGCGCAGCACCAGTTCGAAGTGCTCCCGGTGTCCGAGGGTGCTGACCGCCCGGCCCGACAGTCGGTCGCCGTCCCGGGAGATGAGGGTGAAGGAGCGCAACCCCGGCACGATGTGCGGAAGTTCGTGCTCCAGGTCGGAGGCGACGGCCCACAACTGCTCGAAAGGCACGCTGAAGTGCCGCTCGGCGAGGTTCGGGTGCTTCGTGGCGGACGCGATGACCTTCAGCCTCCGCACGGGATCGAGTTCGACCGCCGGCCAGCTGCTGTGTGCAGCGTCGGTCATCGCTGGTGCTCCCTTTGTGTGAGGTGCGGAGAGAGTCGCATCGTTGCCCCGCACAGTCAAGGTCCGCCGAGGGCCTCCGGGGAATTCGTAGGCTTCTCGGCGCCTGAAGAAGAGGGGGAGTGTCCCGGCGCTGCGCGGCCTCTGAGTACATGACCGGCCGTATTCATGAATGGGGAAGAAAGAACCGTGCACTTCAGTGGGAAACCCCCGGCGCTGCCGCGTGCCCTTTCACATTCCCGCCCGCGCATTCCGGGGCTGGGCTTTGCCGTCGCCTCCCTGCACGAGGGGCCGCCTGTCGCGGTCCGGGCGGCGGAGCGTCGTATGTCCCTGACGATGCCGCCGCGGCGCAGAGCCGACTTCCTGGCCGGCCGCAGCGCACTGCACCGTGCGGTGCGGGCCGCCGGGCTCACCGCGGGCGCCGTCCTCTGTGACGGCCCCCGACCGCTGCTGCCCGACGGTATCTCGGCTTCCATCAGCCACTCCGGAGGAGTCGCCGTCGCCGTGGCCGGGCCGTCGGACCGGTTCCGCACCCTGGGCGTCGACCTCGAACTGACCGCCCTTCCTCTGGAGGCGGCGCACTTGGTGCTGCGCGGGCCCGAGACGGAGTTGCTGAACGGGGACGGGGACGGGGATGGGGACGCGGACACCGGCACGGCGGCCCGGCGCCTGCATGTCCTGCATTCCGCGAAAGAGGCGGCCTACAAGGCCCTCAGCCCGGTCATCGGCCCCGGGCTGCGGGGGCTGCGCGACATCCGGCTGGAGGCGCACACGGACGGCTACCTCGCGCGGGCCACCGGGCAGCCCGGACCACTCGTGCACGTGAGCGCGCGGGAACTTCCCCAGGGCGTTCTGTGCTGGGCCGTTCCCCGGAACTGAGCCGCGCCGCACGTCGGGCACCGACTCGTCCGTACGGCCGCAGCGCCGCACGTTGGGCACCGACTCGTCCGTACGGCCGCACGCCGCGCACCCGGAACCGTACGGACACCCACGTCGAGGCCGCTCGCCACCGCGGGACACCCGCACCCTCGCTCGTCCGTAGAGAACACCGGGACACCCGCACCCTCGCTCGTCCGTAGAGAACACCTCATGACGGAGGCCCGATTCACCATGCACGCACCCCCTCTGCTCGTACCGGCCCGGCCGGCGGACTGGACGCCGTCGGACTGGCGCCGTCGTCCGGCCGCCCAGCAGCCCGACTGGCCGGACCCGGCGCTGCTGCGCCGGGTCCGCGCGCGTCTGGCGGGCACCGCGCCGCTCGTACGGCCCCGGGAGATCCTCGGCCTGCGCCGGGCGCTCGCCCGTGCCGCGCACGCCGACGCCTTCGTGGTCCAACTCGGCGACTGCGCGGAGACGTTCGAGGCCCCGACCTTCGCGGGAGTGGCGGCCCGGGTCGACCTGCTGCACACCACGGCCAGGACGATCCGCCACACCCTGCGGCGGCCCGTGATCCCCGTCGGACGCATCGCGGGGCAGTACGCCAAGCCCCGCTCCTCTCCCACCGAGCGGGTCGGCGGTCACGACATCCCCTCGTTCCGCGGTCACTTGGTGAACAGACCGGAACCCGACCCCGCCGCCCGCGTCCCCGATGCCCTGCGGTTGCTCGAAGGGCATGCCCACGCCCGAGACGTCCTCGCTCTGCTGCGCGAACTCGCCGAGTCGGGCATGCCTCTGCCGGACTCGGCCCCGGACGGCACTCCCGCCGTGTGGACCAGCCACGAAGCTCTGCTGCTCGACTACGAGGAGCCCCTGGTCCGGCGCGACCCGCTGAGCGGAGCCGTGTGCCTGACGTCCACCCATCTGCCCTGGATCGGCGCGCGCACCTGCGAACCGGACGGTGCGCACGTGCGGTTCCTGTCCGGACTGACCAACCCGGTCGGCGTCAAGATCGGCCCCGGCACGGACCCGGAGCGCCTTGCGGAGCTGTGCGCCAGGCTCGACCCGGACCACGAGCCGGGGCGTCTGGTCCTCATCTCCCGGATGGGGGCGGACCGCGTGCGGACGGCTCTGCCCCCGCTGGTGGACCGGGTGGCCCGGCTCGGCCACCCGGTGGTGTGGCTCTGCGACCCGATGCACGGCAACACGTACTCCAGCGGTACGGGCCACAAGACCCGGCATGTCGACACGGTGGGCGCCGAGATCAGCGGCTTCTTCGCCGCGGTCCGCGCGGCGAGGGGCTGGCCGGGCGGAATCCACCTAGAGGCCACCCCGGCGGATGTCACCGAGTGTGTCGGCGGCCGCGTGGGGGTCGCAGAGGAAGACCTGCCGCTGCGGTACGAGACGGCCTGCGACCCACGGCTCAACGGAACGCAGACAGCTGAACTGGCCGCCCTGACAGCCCGGTTGTGCGGGCAGGGCTGAGCCCCGGTACGGCCCCTGCCACGGGCACGCGCGACCCGCACAGCACACCGTCCGAAGACCGCCGATGCCGCCGCGCCCCGAGGAGCCCGGCGGCATCGGTGCGTCCGGGACCATGCTCCGCCGGCCGCATCGCGCCGCCGCCGCGTCGGGAAGAAGAGAAACACGGCAGACGTTCCGACGTCCGCAGGGAACCTTTGGCCCGCGGGCCTCCTCCTGACAGGCCGACAGAAACGTCGGACCACCAGGAGTTTCCATGGAGAACGAGATGCCGTCCCTGCCCGAACTGGACGCCGTACGGCACGGCTTCGTATCGGTACGGGGGGTACGGCTGCACACCGCCGAGGCGGGGGAGGGGGACCCGGTGATCCTGCTGCACGGATTTCCCCAGCACTGGTACGGCTGGCGGCGGCTCATCCCCGAGCTGTCCGCCGACTACCGGCTCATCTGTGTGGACCAGCGCGGCTTCGGCTGGTCCGACGCGCCCGCGAAGGGCTACGACACCGACAGCCGGGTCGCCGACATCCTGGCGCTCATGGACGAAATGGGTCTGGAAAAGGCCCGGTTGATCGGACACGACTGGGGCGCCTGGACCGGATTCCATCTGTGTCTGCGGGCCCCCGAGCGGTTCAGCCACTACCTGGCCCTGAACATGATGCACCCCTGGCCGCTGCACCGTCGGCTGATGCCCCAGTCCTGGCGCTTCTGGTACACCGCGCTGCTCGAACAGCCGCTGCTCGGCCGCTGGTTGCTGCGCCACCGGCCCGGCTTCACCCGCTATCTGATGCGCAGGGGCGTGGTCGAGAAGGCGGTGTGGACACCGGCGGCCATGGACGAGTTCGTCCGCTCCAGCCAGGAGCCCGGCCGGGCACGGGCCGGGGAGGCACTGCACCGCGCCTTCGCGATGCGGGACATCGCCAAGCTGCTTCTCGGCCGTTACCAGAAGCTGCGCCTCACCACGCCGACCGTGATCCTCGCGGGGGAGCGGGACTTCATGCTGCCGCCGAGCGTGCTCACCGGCGCCGAGGGCCACGCCGACGACCTGAGCGTGCAGGTCGTGGCCGGCTGCGGGCACTACCTGCACGAGGAGCGTCCCGACCTGGTGGCGAAGAGCGCGCGCGACCTCTTCTCCCGGGGCCGCTGAGCCGAGGTCGTCCATCGGCACCCCGGGGCCGCTGACCCGGGGTGAAACATCTGTCCGAAGAATTCTGAAACCCGATGGAGTGCACCGGCGGGGTGCCGCCTCTTCTCTGGTGTCGGATGCTTCCTGCCAGCCGGTGGCATCCGCACCACTCCCCCCGCACGCACATGCCCGCAGCAGGGCGCGCTTCGTGCTGCCCGCAGCAGGTGTCAGACCAGCATTCGCCAGGCCGAGCAGAGGGAATACACATGCCCGACGTGTCCGCACTCAATCTCGACGAGATACCCCAGCCCACCGCGTCTCTCGGGCTCCTTCCGGCCGTCGCTGCGGAGAAGCACCCCGAGACACCGTTCCTGTCGGACACGCCGTGGCGTACCTACGACCGTCCGGTGCGCACGGTCGCCGACTTCGCCCACGCCGTCGACGACTACGCCGACCGCTTCTGGGCGGCCGGGATCCGCCGGGGAGACGTCGTGGCCGTGGTCCAGCGCAACCACATCGAGGTCGAGGGCGTGATGTGCGGCCTCGGGAAGATCGGCGCGCTCCCCGCCCTGCTCTCCTCCGGCATGGAGACCGGCGAACTGCTCGAATGCTTCGCGCGCCTGGACCAGCCCTACCTCGTCGTCGACTCCCTAGGCCTGTCCCGGCTCGCCGAGTCGCGGCACGCGCTGGGGCTGCTGACCCGCAAGGTCCTGTGTCTGGAGGAGACGGCCGAGACCTGGGTGGTGCCGCTGCAGGAGCGGGCCGCGCACGATACCAACCCCCGTGACGAGGACGACTGGTTCGTCATCACCCACTCCTCCGGCACCACCGGCGCCCCGAAGATGGCCGCGCACTCGACCCGTTCACTGTTCGGCATGGTCGCCCCGATGATCATGATCTTCCGGGACCAGTACGCGCCGACCGACCTGAACGCCAAGCACCTGTCCTTCGTGCACGCCCGCACCTGCGCCGGCACGCTCGCCTCCCTGGAGACCGCGATGCCCGCCCTGGCCATCGCCGACCCCGACCCGGCGAACGTCAAGCGGCTGATGCTGGAACACCGGCCCACCTCGGTCGAGACCCACCCGAACGTCTACATCCAGTGGGAGTCCCTCGCCGCCGACCCCGACCGCCCGTTCCAGCACGTGGAGCGGTTCATCAGCACCTTCGACGCGATGCACCCGCGTACCGTGCGAGCCCTGCTGAACGCGTCGGAGCATCCCGGCGCCCACTACTTCCAGGCGTACGGGCAGACCGAATCCGGTCCCATCTGCCTGCGCATCGTGACCCGGGAGGAGTCCGCGGAGTACTCGCCGCGCAACGTCGGGCACCCCGGCGGCGGCATGGAGATCCGCATCGTCGACGAGCTCGGCACGCCGCAGCCGGCGAACACACCCGGCTTCATCGAGACCCGCTCCCCGGGCCGTATGCGCGGCTACGTGGGCGGCGGCCCGATGCCCCCGGACGACTCCTGGTGGCCCATGGGCGACATCGGCCGCCAGCTCGACGACGGCTCGCTGGAACTCCTCGACCGCATCGTCGAACACGTCGACGGTGTCGGCAGTCTGCTGGAGAAGGAGGACCACCTCCTGGAGGCGTTGCCCGAGCTCGTCGAGCTGGTCCTGGTCAAGTCCGAGGACGACAGCTCCGTCTTCGCCGTGGCCTGCCCGCGCCCGGGTACCGCACCCGACCCCGAGCGGTTCCGGGCCGTCGCCGCCGAAGCCGGCCTCCCCGACCTCCAGGTGCGCTTCTGGGAGTGGGAGGCGATGCCCGTCACCGGTTCCTACAAGGTCCGCAGGTCGGTGCTCCGGCGCAAGCTCGCGGGCCGTATCCAGCGCACCGCTCCGTCCGGGAAGGAGGACTGACCGCCGTGGTCGCTCTCTGGCACGAACTCTCCCGCTCCCTCCAACGGGACACCACCTGGCTGCACACACCGTCCCGCCAGGACGAACCGGTCTCCGGTCTCGCGCTGCTCGACCGGACCGAACGCACCGCGGGCGCCCTGTCGGCCGCCCGCGCGGGCCGCCCGCCGCGCCGCGTGGGCCTGCTCATGGCCAACGGCGAGCCCTGGGTGCGCGGACTGCTCGCGGCGTTCCGGCTCGACGCGGCCGCCGTGCCGCTGGCCCTGCCCGTGGCCTTCGGCGGCGCGGACGCCTACGCCGCGCACGTCCGGCGGATCGCGGCGGACGCCTCGCTGGACGCGATGCTCGTGGACGGCAGCCTCGGCGGCCGTATCGTCTCCCGGGTCGCCGCGGCCGTACCGCACGTGCCGTTCATCGACATCGCCGAACCGCCGCACCACTACGAGGATCTGCCGCCCGTACGCGGCGACGGCTCGTCCCCCGCGGTCATCCAGTACACCTCGGGCAGCACCTCGGCGCCCAAGGGCGTCGTGGTCACCCAGGACAACGTGTCCGCGGGTCTCGACGCGATCGACGACGGCACGCGATGGAGCGCGGCGGACAGCCTCGGCCAGTGGCTGCCTCTCTTCCACGACATGGGCCTGTTCACGATGCTCGCCTCGCTGCGCCAGGGCACGACCACGACCCTGTGGCAGCCCGGCGACTTCGTACGGCGGCCCATGCGGTGGCTCAGCGAGTTCGCGGCGTCCCGCTCCACGATCCTGCCCGCGCCGAACTTCTTCTACGACTACCTGATCGCGGCCGCGGCCAAGGGCATCCCCGACGACCTGGACCTCTCCGCCTGGCGGTACGGCGGCAACGGCTCCGAGCCGGTGCGGCGCGGCAGTCTGCAGGCGTTCCAGCGGACCTTCGAGCCGTACGGGCTGCGGCCGCAGGTGGTGCAGCCCAACTACGGGCTCGCGGAGGCCACGCTCATCGTCAGCACCGGCATACCGCAGTCGGCGTACCGCAGCCTCCTGGTGGAGCGCGCCGGCCTGTCCGTCGGTGACCCCGTCAAGAAGGCCACCGAGGGGCTCTCGGCGCGCCATCTCGTCTCGTGCGGCCCACCGGTGGCGGGCCTCGACGTCAGGATCGGCGACGCCGAGGGCACGCCGTTCGGCCAGGACACCGTGGGCGAGGTGCAGATCGGTGGTGCACCCGTCACCTCCGGATACCTCGGACTGCCCGCCGAACAGCAGCCGTTCACACCCGACGGGATGCTGCGCACCGGCGACATCGGATTCCTCCACGACGGCGAGCTGTACGTCATGGGCCGGCTCAAGGCGATGGCGGTCGTGCGTGGCCAGAACTACTACGCCGAGGACGTCGAGGAGATCGTCAAGTCCACGCCCGGAGTGGACCGACGTCACTGCGCGGCCTTCGCCTGGGACGCCGACGGCGACGAACGGATGGTCGTGATCTGGGAGACGAAGCTCGACGCGGACGCGGCCGCCGCCCTCGGGCAGGCCATCCGCACACGGCTCGCCGAACACCTCGGCCTGGGCGCCGTCGAGACCGTCGCGGTCTCTCCGCAGACCCTGCCGTTCACCAGCTCCGGCAAGGTCAAGCGCTCCGGCGCGGCCGACCTGTACCGCCGGCACACCGGCACCGCCCCCACCGCCCCGGAAGGACAGTACACATGAGCGTCACCGACACCCTCGGTATCGTCGTACGGGCCCTGGCCACGCAGGCCGGCGTCGACTCCGCCGCCATCGACGCCGACAAGCCTCTCTCCGCCGTCCCGGGCATCGAGTCCGTCAAGGCGCTGCGGGCGATCACGGAGATCGAGGACGAGTGCGACGTCGTCATCCCCGACGACTTCCTCTTCGAGACCGCCTCGGTGCGTGAACTCGCCGAGTTCGTGGCCTCCCTGGCACGGGAGGGCAGCTCCCTGTGACGGTGGAGACCGCCGCCCCCGACGCGCTGCTCGGAGCGCTCGGCCGGTTCACGGCCGTGCCCCGGCACATCGGCCGCTACGACACGGACGTGACGACCGCCGCCCAGGCGCTGCGCGCCCACCCGGCGCAGGTCGCGGGACTCGCAGACGAGGGACTGCCGCACCTGGTCGATCCCGAGCGCGGCCCGCTGTTCGACTACGACGACCTCATGAACGTCGGCATGTTCTGCGGCACCGGCCAGACCGTGCCCGAGCTCGGACTGCGCTTCCTGATGCGCTTCGCGGCCTCGCCGCGCGAGAGCTGGTACGCGCCGCGGGAGTGGGAGATCGGCGTCCACCCGTCGCACACGGCGGGGGGCGTGCCCGCCGAAGCCTCCGCCGGGGCGACCGCGCGTCTCCCCGCTGTGTCCGTCCGCGTGCCCGACCTGTCGGCCCCCGGAGTGGAGCTGCTCTCACCGGGCTCCTTCGACGACCCCCTGCGGGCGTCCGGCTACGAGGCGACGATCCGCCTGACCGGTGCCGACCAGACGGTGCGCGACCCGCGGATCCACGCGGCCTGGAACGAGGTCGTCGATGAGCTTGCCGCGCATCGCGTCACCTACCAGACCGTCCCCGAACCATTGCGCGCCGACCACCTCCGGGCCTGGGAACTCGGCATCGCCGACTGCGTGGTGGCCTCCCGGCTGCTCGCCGACCGACTGCGCGCGGCCGGCCTCGAGGCGACCGCCCGGCGCGGCTATCTGCTCGGACTCTTCGGCAGCGACCACGCGTGGTGCGACGTCGTCGAGGACGGTGTGCACAAGTCGCTCGACCCGGTATTCGCCTTCGTCGCCACCGTCGGGGACGAGCGCGGCGTCGCCCGGTCGCCGGAGTTCGCCGCCGCCTGCTTCGGAAGCCGCTTCAACCGGCTGCTGCCCTGCCGTACCGACAGTGCCCAGCCCCTCGTCTACTTCGACGGCGAACCGGCCCCGTACTGGGCCATGGTCGGCGTCGGCGCCCGCCCGCGGAGGAGCTCATGAACGACGCCCGTTCGCTCGCACGGAACGAAGCCCGGTCGCTCGTACGGGACAGCCTGGAGCACCCCGCCCTGGCCGACCGCATCGGTGACGACGACGACTTCGCCGCGGCGGGCGTCGGATCCGGCGAGCTGATCCGGCTCGCGCTGAACCTGGAGGACCGGCTCGGCAGGCCCCTGGGGGACGAGGAACTCCTCGGTCTCACCTCGGTCCGCGCGGTCGCCGGGCTGATCGGGGCGGGGGTGCGCTGACATGTGGCTCACCCACATCGTGCGGCGCGGACTCGACCGCGACCCCGACGCCCTCGCCCTGCGCGACAGCCGCCGCGACGTCAGCTGGCGCCGGCTCGACCGTGATGTGCGGGCGCTGGCGTCCCGGTTGCGGCACGACACCCTGCCGGGAAGCCGCGTTCTCGTGCTGAGCGGCAACCGGGTCGAGGTCCTCGAAACCTACGTGGCCTGCGCGGCCGCCGGCATGGTGGCGGTGCCGGTCAACCCGGCACTCACCGACCCGGAGCTCGGCGCGATCGTGGAGTCCGTGGAGCCGTCCGCGGCCATCGTCGAGGCCGGCTTCGTCGCGCGCCTCGGTGATCTGTTTCCCGGGCTGCCTCTGATGGACATCGCGGACGTCGCCGGACTGCCGGACGAGGAGCCGGAGTCCGTACGGTCAGAGGGTGGCGGCCCGACCGATCCGGTGCTGATCCTGCACACTTCGGCGACCACGGGCCGGGCCAAGGGTGTCGTCGTGGACCAGCGGTCCCTCCAGGCCAACGCGCTGTCCTGGCTGGCGGACGTGGGGCCGCGGCCGGGCACGGTGTTCCTCAACGCCGGGCCCCTGTTCCACGGCAGCGTTGTCATCGCCCTCGACCATCTCGCCGCGGGCGGCACGGTCTGCGTGCTGGACCGCTTCACCCCGCAGGGCTGCCTGGCCGCCCTCCAGCGCTGGGAGGTCGAGCAGGCCTTCCTCGTGCCGTCCATGGTCCGGCTGCTCCTGGAGGCGAAGGGCCTGGCCGGCACCGACCTGACGAAGCTCCGGCTGCTCCTGCACGGCGCCGCGCCGATGCCCGAGGAACTGGCGCGGCAGGCACACGAGCTGCTCGGCGCCGACCTTCAGACGATCTTCGGGATCACCGAGGGCGGCGGCCCGGTCCTCACCCTGCGCCCGAACACCGCCGTGGGCGAGCCCCCCGTCCCCGGCGCAGTCTGCGTCGGCCTGCCGATGCTCGGCGTCGGGCTGCGGATCATCGACGGTGAGGGACGCGACGTCCCCACCGGAATCATCGGCGAGATCCAGGTGACCGGCGACGGTCTGATGCAGTCGTACTGGAAGAACCCGGAGGCCACCGCCGACGTGCTGAGCGGCGGCCGGCTGGGCACACGCGACCTCGGCTGCCTCGACGCGGACGGCCGGGTCTGGGTTGTCGACCGGCGCAACGACCTGATCCTGCGCGGCGGCCAGAACGTCTACCCGGCCGAGATCGAGCATGTGCTGCGGCAGTCGCCGGACGTCGCCGACGTCGTCGTCGTACCGCTGCCCTCGCGCCTGTGGGGACAGACGCCGGTGGCCTTCGTCCAGCCGGTGTCGCCCGAGCGGTTCGACGAGTCGGAACTGCTCGGCCGGTGCGTCGACGGGCTGGCCCCCTACAAGAGGCCCAGCCACTTCCTGCCCGTGGAGCGCATCCCCCGCAACCCGGCGGGCAAGGTGCTGCGCGCTCAACTGCGGTCAAGGGCAAGCGAGATCATCGTCGACAGGGAGCAGACAGCATGACCACGACCGACTACACGCGTCCTGAGGTGCTGACCGCCCTGGCCGGCGAGTGGGCCGTCCCGGTGTACGGCGACGCCGTCATCCAGTGGGACTACGACCAGCGCAACGACAAAATGGTCCGGCTGTACAAACAGGGCAAGCAGCGGCAGTGGGACATGGACGAGCGCCTCGACTGGGACCACGAAGTGGACCCGGACGATCCGCTCGGTCTGCCGGACGACTTCATCTCCATCGCCGGCTCCAAGCTCTGGGACCGACTGCCCGAGAGTGAGCGGCGCACCGTCCGCAGGCACAGCAGCGGCTGGCTGTACTCGCAGTTCCTCCACTCCGAGCAGGCCGCCCTCATCGCCGTGGGCAAGATCCTGCTCACCGTGAGCGACCTGGACTCCAAGCTGTACGCGGCCACCCAGCTGATGGACGAGGCCCGCCACGTCGAGGGCTTCAACCGCTTCCTGCACACCAAGATCGGCCTGCGGTACGGGCTTTCGCCGTCGATCGCCGCCATGTTCGAGCACGCCATGCGCGAACCGCGATGGGACTTCGGCGTGCTGGCCGCGCACATCCTCGTCGAGAACATGGGCCTCGCCACCTTCGGCGTGCACCGCGAGCGGCTGAAGGACCCGCTGGCCCGCGCCTTCAGCGCCTACGTGGCCCGGGACGAGGCCCGCCACGTCGCCTTCGGGAGGCTGCTGCTGCGCGCGTACTACCCCCAGCTGTCCGAGTCGGAGCTGCGGGACCGCGAGGAGTTCGTCATCGAAGGCTGCTGGGCGCTGCGCGACCGGTACGTCGACGACGACATCTGGAACACCCTCGGCTACGGCGCGGAGGCCATCGAGGCCTCCCGCCGCTCGCCGGCCAAGCGAGAGTTCCGCCGCCTCGTCTTCATGCGGATCGTGCCGGGCCTCAAGGAGATCGGCATGTTCGGCCCGCGGGTGCAGGAAGGGCTGCGGAAGATGGGCGTTCTCGGCTTCCAGGACGTCGACGAGGCGGCATTGCGGGAACTCGACGACAAGGCGGCCGTCGACGCGCTGACCCGGCGCGAGATGGAGGGGCGTCGGCGCGACATCCAGTCGGTCGTCGATCTCGGCGGTGGCGCCGCGAACGGCACCATCGCCTCCTGAACCAGGCCCGCCGCCGTGCCGGAGTTCATCCCCCGCACTCGGGTGCGGCGGCGGGTCTGCCCCTTTGTCCGGCGGCGTCCGGCGATGCTGCGTGCCTCTCGCGGGGCACGCACCCGGACCCCGTACCGCCGTACCGGCCGCCTGGACGGCCCGCTCCCCGCTCCCCGCTCCCCGCTCCCCGCTTCGTTCGAGCGGCGGAGGCTCGTCGACGGGCCGAAGACCGGCTCCCGTCCAGAAAAAACCCGGAAGAAGAGAAGTCGTCATGCCCGAAACCACCCTGCCCGCCGTGCGGCAGAACCGGCTCCGCGGTCTGGCACCGGCCGACGCGGACACCCGAGGCCGTCGCATGCTGGCCGGTCTGGCCGATGGCACCGTGCCCGACCCTCCGGCCGCGTACACCCTCGCCCTGCCGCCCGCGACGAGCTGGCTGCCAGGCCTGATCACCTGCGAGACGGAGCTCGACGCCGCGCTCACTCTCACCCCGGGCGTCGTGTTCGGCGGCTGGATCGCCTGCCTCGTCGACCACTTCGCGGGACTGGTGATGCTGTCCGCCCTCCCGGACGAGTCGGGCTTCCTGACCGCCCGGCTCTCCGTCGACTACCACGCACCGCTGATTCCGGGCCCCGTCCGCGTGGACACCGAGCTGACCAGTTGCTCGACCCGTCTCGCGGTCGCCGAGGTCCGCTTCGTCCAGGACGGGCGCCGCGCGTGCACGGGCACCGTGGAGCAGATCATCCACCGCAGGGGAGTGCGTGATGCGTGAGACCGAACTGGCCGCGGAGCACCGGGACTTCCGCGACCTGGTACGTGACTTCGTCGAGCGGGAGATCGTCCCCCGCCATGACGCGTGGGAGCGCGCCGGGCTCGTCGACCGCGATGTGTGGCGCAGCGCGGGAAAGCTCGGGCTTCTCGGCATGGACGTACCGCAGGAGTACGGCGGCGGGGGCGTCCGGGACTTCCGCTACCAGGTCATCATCAGCGAGGAGATCATGCGCGTCGGCGCCACCGGCGTCGGCTTCGCCCTCCACAACGACGTGGTCGCCCCCTACCTCCTGGCCCTGGCCACCGAGGAGCAGAAGCGTCGCTGGCTGCCCGGTTTCTGCTCGGGCGAACTGATCAGCGCCATCGCGATGACCGAACCGGACGCCGGCAGCGATCTGCAGGCCCTGCGCACCACCGCGCACCGCGACGGGGACGACTACGTCCTCAACGGCGCCAAGACGTTCATCACCAACGGAATCCACGCGGACCTGGTGATCGTGGTGGCCAGGACCGAAGCGCGTCGAGGCGCGCGGGGCCTGAGCCTTCTGGTCGTCGAGCGGGACATGCCGGGCTTCGAGCGCGGCCGCAAGCTGGAGAAGATCGGCATGGCGGCGCAGGACACGGCGGAACTGTTCTTCGACGACGTCCGGGTCCCGGCCGCCAACCTCCTTGGCCGTCCGGGCCGCGCCTTCCTCCACCTGGCGGACCATCTCCCGCAGGAGCGGCTCGGTATCGCCGCGTACGCCGTGGCCGCCGCCGAGACCGCGTTCGAACAGACCCTGGCCTACTGCCGGAACCGCACCGCGTTCGGACAGCCCATCGGCGCGTTCCAGCATGTGCGCTTCGAACTGGCGGAGATGGCCACCGAGTTGGACGTCGCCCGCACCTACGTCGACCGCGCCGTGGCCGAGCACAACGCGGGCCGGCTCGACGCGGTGAACGCCGCCAAGGCCAAGTGGTGGGCCACCGATGTCCAGCGGCGGGTCCTCGACCGCTGCGTTCAACTGCACGGCGGCTACGGCTATATGAGGGAGACGCCCGTGGCCAGGGCCTTCGTCGACAACCGGGTGCACCCGATCTACGGCGGTACCAACGAAATCATGAAAGAGGTCATCGGCCGCGACCTCGGTGTCTGAACCCGGCAGCCGTGACCGCCGTCGCCGCGCCCACGAACCCTCACCCAACTCCCCACCGGAACGGAGACCTTCCGTGAGCGAGCGACAGCTCGAGGTCTGCATCATCGGGGCCGGCCCCCGCGGCCTCTCGGTGTTCGAGCGGCTCTGCGCCACCGCCCGCGGGCGAGCCGCACACACCGCGGTCGTGGTGCACCTCGCGGACCCGGGCCGGCCCGGCTCGGGCCGTGTCTGGCACACCGGCCAGTCCCACCACCTGCTCATGAACACGGTGGCCTCGCAGGTGACGCTGTTCACCGACGCGAGCGTGGAGTTGGAGGGCGACCTCGCGCCGGGCCCGAGCCTCCATGAGTGGGCCCATCACCTCACGCTCATGGACGACCCGCGGGAGCACTGGAACGACATCGGCTACGACGACCAAGTTCTCGCCGAGGCCCGTGACCTGACCCCAGACTCGTATCCGACGCGTGCTCTCTACGGTCACTACCTGGAGTGGGTCTTCCGTCGTGTCGTCCGTAGCGCGCCGCCCCACGTCCGCGTCGTCGTCCACCCGATGCGCGCGGTCCGGCTGCACGACGAGGCGGACGGGCGGCAGAGCGTCACGCTCGCGAACGGCACCCGCATCGGCGGCCTCGACGCCGTGGTCATGGCGCAGGGGCATCTGCCGGTGCGCGCGGACGCGTCGCAGGAGCGGCTGTCCTCGTTCGCGGCGGAGCACGGGCTGAGGTATGTGCGCCCGGCCAATCCCGCCGACCTCGACCTCACGTCCGTAGGACCGGGCGAGGCGGTCGCCCTGCGCGGTCTCGGCCTCAACTTCTTCGACCACATGGCGCTGTTCACCCTCGGCCGGGGAGGAAGCTTCGAGCGGACCGGCGGCACGGAGGCGGGCCCGCTCGTCTATCACCCCTCGGGCCGTGAACCGAGGCTGTACGCCGGTTCACGGCGCGGAGTCCCGTATCTCTCCCGCGGCCGTAACCAGAAGGGCGCGCACGGCCGCCACCGCCCCCGGGTGCTCACCCCCGAGAAGCTGGCGGAGCTGCGCGCCACCGCGGACCGCGGCGGACTCGACTTCGTGCGCGACCTGTGGCCGCTGGTCGCCAAGGAGGTCGAGACCGTCTTCTACGCGGCCCGGCTCACCCGGCGGGCCTGCCTCTGCGAGGCGCGCCGCTTCCAGGAGCGCACGCTCGGCCTGTCCTGGGGATCGGCCGAAGAGGCCGAAGTCCTGCGCGAGTTCGGGATCGCCCCGCACGACCGATGGGACTGGGAGCTCGTCGCCCGTCCGTACGGCGACCGTTCCTTCCGTGACGCCGACGACTACCAGGACTGGCTGCTGGACGCACTGCGCAGGGACGTGGAGGAGTCCGCGGCGGGCAATGTCGACGGCCCGTTCAAGGCGGCGCTCGACGTGCTGCGGGACCTGCGCAACGAGATCCGGATCGTCGTCGACCACGGCGGCCTCACCGGCCGTTCTCACCGCGACGATCTCGAACGCTGGTACACCCCGCTCAACGCGTTCCTGTCCATCGGCCCGCCGGCCGGCCGTATCGAGCAGATGGCGGCCCTGATGGAGGCAGGCGTCGTGACCGTCCTGGGGCCGGGCATGCGCGTGTACGCCGACGAAGGGGCCGGCGTCTTCGCCGTCGACTCCGCCGAGGTGCCCGGATCGCGCGTCGAAGTGACCACTCTGGTGGAGGCCAGGCTGCCCGAACCCGACCTGCGGCTCACCACCGACCCGCTGCTGCGGCACCTCGCCGCGACCGGCGGATGCGGCCCCTTCACGGTGTCCGGCGCGGAGCACGGCAGCTACGAGACGGGCGGCCTCGCGGTCACCGGCCGTCCCTACCACCTGGTGTCCGCGGACGGCCGCGCGCATCCGCGCCGCTTCGCCTACGGCGTCCCGACCGAAGGCGTGCACTGGGTGACCGCCGCGGGCATCCGGCCCGGAGTGAACTCCGTGACACTCGGCGACTCGGACGCGATCGCGATGGCCCTGCTTGCCCTCGCCGCGACGGCCCGTCCGGGCACGAAGGCTCTCGTCCGCCCCGGCACGGAGACCCGCGTCCGACCGAACCCGCAGGCCCGCACCGTTCAGGAGGCTCGGTGAGCATCGCGCGCGTCATGTCCGAGGCTGTTCCGGACAGCGGCCTCCTCTCGCCCGTACGGGCCGGCAGCCCGGCGGAGACGGCGACCACCGACACCGCGTGCCTGCAGGCCATGCTCGACGCGGAAGCCGCGCTGGCGCGGGCCCAGGCCGGGCTGGGCACGGT
>NZ_JBHWVI010000190.1:0-17368 GCF_042737005.1 Streptomyces sp. NPDC060027 | reverse complement strand
GGTACGAGCGCGGAGGGCGCCTTCTCGCGTGCTCAGCCGGTGTTGCGCAGTCCCGCCGCCACACCGTTGACCGTCAGGAGCAGGGCCCGCGAGAGCAGCGGGTCGGCCGCCTGGCCGGCCGCGGCCTCGTCGCGCTGGCGCTTGAGCAGGGCGACCTGGAGGTAGGAGATCGGGTCCAGGTAGGCGTCACGGATGACGAACGTCTGCTGGAGCACCGGGTTGGTGTCGAGCAGCTTCTCGCCGCCGGTGATGCGCAGCACCTCGCGCACGGTGAGCTCGTGCTCGGCCTCGATGACGGCGAACACGTGCTTGAGCTCGTCGGGGACGAGGGTGTCGACGTAGTGGCGGGCGATCCGCAGATCGGTCTTCGCGAGGGTCATCTCGACGTTCGAGAGGAAGTTCTGGAAGAAGTGCCACTGGCCGTACATCTCGTCGAGGACGGTGTCCCCTTCCTGCCGCATGCCCGCTTCGCGCAGCGCCTTGAGGCCGGAGCCGACGCCGAACCAGCCGGGCACGATCTGCCGGGACTGGGTCCAGCCGAAGACCCACGGGATGGCGCGCAGTCCGTCGAGCGAGACGCCCGAGCCGGGGCGGCGGGAGGGCCGCGAGCCCAGGTGCAGGTCGGCGAGCTGGTCGACCGGCGTGGAGGCGAGGAAGTACGTCGGCAGGTCGGGGTCCTCGACGAGCCGCCGGTAGGCGGAGTGCGCGGCGTCGGAGACGACGTCCATCGCCGCGTCCCAGCGGGCCAGTGCCTCGTCGGACTGGCGGGGCGCGGTGTGCAGGGCGGATGCCTGGAGGGTGGCGGCGACCGTCAGTTCGAGGTTCTCGCGGGCCAGCGAGGGGACCAGGTACTTGTCGGAGATGACCTCGCCCTGCTCGGTCACCTTGATCTCGCCCTCCAGGGTGCCCCAGGGCTGCGCGAGGATCGCGTCGTGCGAGGGGCCGCCGCCGCGGCCGACGGTGCCGCCGCGGCCGTGGAAGAGGCGCAGGCGGACGCCGTAGCGGTGGGCGACGTCGCGCAGCCGGCGCTGGGCGCGGTGGATCTCCCACTGGGAGGTGGTGATGCCGCCGAACTTGGAGGAGTCGGAGTAGCCGAGCATGACCTCCTGGACGTCCCCGCGCAGCGCCACGAGGCGGCGGTACGAGGGGTCGGAGAGCATGTCCTCCAGGATCGTGTCGGCGGCCTTGAGCTCGTCGGTGGTCTCCAGGAGCGGGACGATGCCGATCTTCGCCCAGCCGGCGTGCAGGTCGAGCAGTCCGGCCTCGCGGGCGAGGACGGCGGCGGCGAAGACGTCGTCGGCGCCCTGGCACATCGAGATGATGTACGACTCGATGACCTCGGGCCCGAAGATCTTCAGGGCCCTCTTGACGGTCTCGAAGACGCCGAGGGTCTTCTGGCCGGCGGCGTCGAGCGGCGCGGGGGTCGGGCCGAGGGGGCGCCGGGAGCGCAGTTCCTTGGCGAGCAGCTTCGCGCGGTAGTCGCGCGGCATGTCCACGTAGCGCCACGACTCCTCGCCGAGGCGGTCGAAGAGCTGGCCGAGGGCGTGGTGGTGGGCGTCCGCGTGCTCGCGTACGTCCATGGTGGCGAGCTGGAGGCCGAACGCCGCGAGGGTGCGGATGGTGCGGTTCATCCGGCCGTCGGCGATCAGGCCGCCGCGGTGCTCGCGCAGCGAGGTCTGGATGAGGGTGAGGTCGCGGAGCAGTTCGGCGGTGCCGAGGTAGTCGCGGCCGTCCTCGTGGGGTGTGCCCTTGGCGAGGCGCTGCTTGGTGTTCTCCAGCTTCTGCCGGACGCAGGTGGCCTTGAGGCGGTAGGGCTCCTCGGCGTTGAGGCGCTTGTAGCGGGGGCTGATCTCCGGCAGGCGCTCCAGGTCGCTCTGGAGGGATTCCAGCAGCTCTTCCGTGGCGCCCGTGTAGCGGATGGAGTTCGACAGGAAGCCGCGGAGTTCGTCGATGAGTTCCAGCGCGTCGTTGATGCCGTGCTCGTGCTGGAGGATCAGGACGTCCCAGGTGACGTCGGGGGTGACGTTCGGGTTGCCGTCGCGGTCGCCGCCGATCCAGGTGCCGAAGGTGAGGGGCCGGGTCTCGTCCGGGAGGACGACGCCGACGCGCTCCAGTTCGGCGGTGAGGTCCTCCAGGACGTCGCCGACGGCGCCGGCGTGCAGCTCGTCCAGGTAGTAGATGGCGTTGCGGGCCTCGTCGGCGGGCTCGGGGCGGACGACCCGGAGCTCGTCGGTCTGCCACACCAGGTCAATGTTCTCGGCGAGGCGGGTGTCGTAGCGGCGGCGGTCGGCCTCGATGACCGGGGTCTCCAGGAGCGCGGCGATGCGCCGCAGCTTGTTGAGGACCGAACGCCGGGCCGCCTCGGTGGGGTGGGCGGTGAACACCGGGCGGACGTTGAGGTTCTTGACCGTCTCGCGCAGGTGCTCGGGGTCGGCGTCCTTGAGACGGTCGGCCGTACGGGCGAGGAGGCCGCCCTCGGCGGCGCGCTTGGCGCGCAGCTCGCGGCCGCGGTGCACCTGCTCGGTGACGTTGGCGAGGTGGAAGTACGTCGAGAAGGCGCGGACCAGCTTGGCCGCGGTCTCCAGTTCGGTGCCGCGCAGCAGCTCGGCGGCGGCCTCGCCGTCTTCGCGGGTCAGGCGGCGGACCTTCTCGACCAGTTCCAGGAGCTCGGGGCCCTCCTGCCGAACGAGGGTCTCACCGAGCAGATCGCCCAGGCGGCGGATGTCGGCGCGCAGCTCGCTGCTGGTCGTCGTGGTCTGGTCGTCGGCACTGCTCACAGGTGCGGCTCCTTGCAGTGTTGAAGCTCGTCTGAAGAGTGGGGAATCTCGTCTGAAGCTCGTCTGGGAGGGAACCCGGGTGGCGACCGCGCGCGGCGGGTGCCGCTTAGGGAGGTGGCATCCGGGAAGAAATCAGAACGGACCGCGCTGTCCGACCGACTCCAAGGATAGGTGTCCTCGCGGACGCGCAGGCTCTCGGGCTCTTGCCGCCGGGCGACGCGCTGACATACTTACGACGCCGTAGGTTACGGACCCGTAGGGATTCCCGTCGGACGACGGGGGAACTCTGGGGACCGCACCCGGTCACTCCTCCCCGCGCTTCCTCACCTTCGAACCCCACAGGGGACGCCCATGACCACGAGTTCCGATGTGATCGACGACGCCCCGCAGGCGGACAACGACGACACCCGGCTGCCCGCCGCGACGCTCGGCGGGGAGAAGAAGGGGTCACTCGAACAGATCACGCTTCTTCTCTTCATCGCCGTTCCGTTCCTGGCGCTGCTGGCGGCTGTGCCGCTGGCCTGGGGATGGGGGGTGAGCTGGCTGGATCTCGGCCTGATGGTCTTCTTCTACTATCTGGGCTGCCACGGCATCACGATCGGCTACCACCGCTACTTCACGCATGGTTCCTTCAAGGCGAAGCGCCCCTTGCGGATCGCGATCGCGATCGCGGGGTCCATGGCGGTCGAGGGCCCTCTCGTGCGCTGGGTCGCCGACCACCGCAAGCACCACAAGTTCTCCGACGCGGACGGTGACCCGCATTCGCCGTGGCGTTACGGCGAGACGGTTCCGGCGCTGATGAAGGGCCTGTGGTGGGCGCACATCGGCTGGATGTTCGACGAGGAGCGGACTCCGCAGGAGAAGTACGCGCCTGATCTGATCAAGGACCCGGTGATCCGTGCGATCTCGCGTCAGTTCATCCTCTGGACGCTGCTCTCGCTGGCGCTGCCGCCGCTGATCGGCGGTCTGGTGACGATGTCGTGGTGGGGCGCGTTCACCGGATTCTTCTGGGGCTCCCTGGTCCGGGTGGCCCTGCTGCACCATGTGACCTGGTCGATCAACTCGATCTGCCACGCGGTCGGTAAGCACCCGTTCAAGT
Source organism: Streptomyces sp. NPDC060027 (assembly GCF_042737005.1). Taxonomy (NCBI): domain Bacteria; kingdom Bacillati; phylum Actinomycetota; class Actinomycetes; order Kitasatosporales; family Streptomycetaceae; genus Streptomyces; species Streptomyces sp. NPDC060027. The sequence goes on along the minus strand of NZ_JBHWVI010000190.1, from coordinate 13,492 downwards.
CGCGTGACCGCTCGGGCAACGTGTGGTGGCTGGCGGTGCTCTCGTGCGGCGAGTCCTGGCACAACCTGCACCACGCCGACCCGACGTCCGCCCGGCACGGTGTGGACCGGGGTCAGATCGACTCGTCGGCCCGGATCATCCGCTGGTGCGAGCAGCTCGGCTGGGCGTACGACGTGCGCTGGCCGTCACGCTCTCGTATCGATTCCCGCCGGAACGCCGACGGGAACGGCTCCCGAGGCAAGACGGAAACCGCTGAAGCGGCATGATTGACGGCGTGGCGACCGACTCCAGCAGCACCCCGAGCAGCAATGAAAAGCCGCGGCGTGCGCGCCGCACCCGCATGACCGGCGCCGAGCGCCGTCAGCAGCTGCTGGAGATCGGCCGCACCCTGTTCGCGGCCAAGGGGTTCGAGGGCACGTCGGTGGAGGAGATCGCGGCGAAGGCCGGCGTCTCCAAACCGGTGGTCTATGAGCACTTCGGCGGCAAGGAGGGTCTGTACGCGGTGGTGGTGGACCGCGAGATGCGCCGGCTGCTGGACATGGTGACCAGTTCGCTGACGGCGGGCCACCCGCGCGAGCTGTGTGAGCAGGCGGCGTTCGCCCTCCTCGACTACATCGAGGAGTACACGGACGGTTTCCGCATCCTGGTGCGCGATTCCCCGATCCCTCAGTCGACGGGGTCCTTCGCGTCGCTCATCTCGGACATCGCCACCCAGGTGGAGGACATCCTGGGCCGCGAGTTCAAGAGCCGCGGCTTCGACTCGAAGCTGGCGCCGCTGTACGCCCAGGCCCTGGTCGGCATGGTGGCGCTGACGGGCCAGTGGTGGCTGGACGTCCGCAAGCCGCGCAAGGCGGAGGTGGCCGCGCACCTGGTGAATCTGGCGTGGCACGGCCTGGACGGGCTGGAGCCGAAGCCGCGGTTGATAGGGCATCGCAAGGCCTAGCGCCCCGCCGCTGCCTGCCCCGCCGCTGCCTGCCCCTCCTCTGCCCGCCCCGGCTCAGTCCGGGCCGGGGAGCGGTTCCAGGAATTCGAGGCGGTTGCCGACGGGGTCCTCGGAGTGGAAGCGCCGGTGGCCGGGCAGATCGTCGTCCCAGATGACGGGTGCGCCGGTCGCGGCGATCCGCGCGGCGAGAGCGTCGATGCCGGTGACGCGCAGTCCGGGGTGGGCCTTCTTCGCGGGCCGGAAGCCGGTCTCGATCCCGAGGTGCAGCTCGACGGTTCCGGCCCGGAACCAGCAGCCGCCGCGGGCGGCGAGGACGGGTGGCTTGGTCATCTCGGTCATCCCGAGGGCGTCGGTGTAGTACGCGCGCAGGCAGTCCTCGGAGCCCGGTGGGGCGGCGAGCTGGACGTGGTCGACGGCGGCGAGCATCAGGCCTTCTTCCGGGCCACGGCGAACAGCCGGCGGAACGGCAGCACCGTGCCGTAGGACCGTGCAGGGTAGGCGTCGCGCAGCAGGTCCCGGTACTCGGCGACGAAGGCGTCCCGGGCCTCGGGATCGTCCGCGAGGGCGGTCAGGACGGGCCGCAGTCCGGTGCCCTTCACCCAGTCGAGCACCGCGTCCTGCCCGGTCAGCAGTTGCATGTACGTCGTCTCCCAGACGTCCGTCGCGCAGCCGAGGGCCTCAAGACGGTCGAGGTAGACGAGCGGGTCGTGGACCGAGCCGGTGGGGCGCAGGGCGTCGCCGAGGAGGTCCTTCCAGCGGGCGGTGGCGGCGAGTTCGCGCATCAGGACGTGCAGCGGGGCGTCGATGTTGTGGGGCATCTGGAACGCGAGGGTGCCGCCGGGGGTGAGGGCGTCGAGCCAGCCGGGGAGTGACTCCAGGTGTCCCGGCACCCACTGGAGGGCGGCGTTCGAGGCGATCAGGTCGTACGTGTCGGTGGGGGCCCAGTCGGTGAGGTCGGCGTGGGCGAAGTCGAGCCGTCCGCCGCCGGTCGTGGGACCGGCGTGTTCCTCGGTCCGGGCGAGCATCTCGGCGGAGTTGTCGTAGCCGGTGATGCGGGCGGTGGGCCAGCGGGCGGCGAGCTGGGTGGTGACGTTGCCGGGTCCGCAGCCGAGGTCGGCGATGCGGGCCGGGTCGCCGGGGAGTTCCGCGACCTGGGCGAGGAGGTCGGCGAAGGGGCGGGCTCGGTGCCGGGAGTGGCGCAGATACTGGCCGGGGTCCCAGGTGGGGGTGGTGGCGGCAGCCATGGGTGGCCTCCTCGAAAGTCGCCGGAGAGGTCGCGGACCGCGCGAAGGGGCGGCGGTGGCCGGACCGTTCTGGATCTCCAGCCTCACAGCAAAGTATCTCGACGTCAAGAGACTCCACATCAAGAGACTTCACGTCGACACAACCACTACACTGATCGTCATGGAGGACGAGGTCGATCGGCTGGTCGCTGCGTGGCGCCGGGAGCGCCCGGACCTCGACGTGGAACCGCTCGAGGTGCTCAGCCGGGTGAGCAGGCTGGCCCGGCACCTGGACCGCGCGCGCCGGCTGGCGTTCGCCGAGCACAGCCTGGAGCCCTGGGAGTTCGACGTCCTGACGGCGCTGCGGCGCGCGGGATCCCCGTATCAGCTGTCCCCCGGACAACTGCTCACCCAGACGCTCGTCACCTCGGGCACGATGACGAACCGCATCGACCGCCTGACCAAGAAGGACCTGGTGGAGCGTCTCCCGGACCCGAGCGACCGCAGGGGCGTGCTCGTACGCCTCACGGACGAGGGACGCGACCGTGCCGACCAGGCGCTGGCCGGTCTGCTCGACCAGGAGCGGGCGATCCTCGCGGAACTGAGCAGGGCGCAGCGCGGTGAACTGGCCGGACTGCTACGCCAGTTGACCGCCCCGTTCGACAACATCCCCGGCTAGGTCGACGGGCCCGACCCCGGCGCGCCTGGCCAGTGCCACGGCGGCGAGGGTGGAGTGCACCCCGAGCTTCCCGAGGACGTTCTGCATATGCGTGCGGACGGTGTGCGGCGAGAGGAAGAGCCGCTCGGCCACCGCCTTGCGCCCGAGTCCGGCGACCATGCACCGCAGCACCTCGCGTTCCCGGGGCGTCAGCGACTCGACGAGCCGCTCGCTCTCGGTCCGGTGCTTGCGCGCGGCGGTGAGCTCCCGGAGCACCCCCGTGAGCAGGGCGGGCGGCAGATGGGTCTCGTCGCGCAGCACACCCCGTATGACGGTGAGCAGCCGCGACAGCGAGCAGTCCTTGGCGACCCACCCCGAGGCGCCGGCCTGCAGGGCGAGCGCGGCACGGCGCGGATCGTCCTTCTCGGCCAGCACGACGATCCGTACGCTCGGCTGCCCGGAGCGCACCCCGGCCACCAGCGAGATGCCGTCCACCAGGCCGTCCTCGTTGCTTTCCTGGACGGGCACCGCCGGACGCATGCCGGGCAGATTGCCGCCCAGGTCCGCGTCGACGAGCAGCACGTCGAAGCGGCGGCCTTCCGCCGCCGCGCGTTCGAGGCAGCGCAGCGCGGCGGGACCGCTGCCCGCCGCGGACACGTCGACGTCGGGCTCGGCCGCGAGAGCGGCGGCGAGCGACTCGGCGAAGATGCGATGGTCGTCGACGACCAGTACTCGGATGCGAACCACTGAAACCCCCACTGTCGGGGGACGGTCCGTGCAGGTACGGCGCCCGAAGTGATCCCGAGCCCGCTTGCGACCCGGAAAACGGGGTGCCGCAGCCGCACGGCCGCCGCCGTGCTGGAAGTGCTACCCCCACTTCGGGCGTCGTACCCGACCGTCTCGCCCCCTGATCAGCACCGGCCCCCACCGGCACTGTTCATCAGGGTAAGGCCGGGGGCGGGGAGCGGAAGGTAATTTGCAGAACTGGTTGGCCAGCGCGTTTATGGTGAGCCGTATGTTTCGTATCGAGACAGGAGACGACAAAGACCGTCGGGATCTGCTCCGCAGACGCCTGTTGGACACGAACACGGCGGCGTCCCCGGTGCTGCGGGCCCTGCGCGGGACCCCTGGGGAGCGTGAACGCCCGCTCCACCTCTGGGCCTTGGACGAGGCCGGCGAGCTGGCCGGCGGTCTGGTGGGCCACACCTGGACGACCTGGCTCCACGTGACGTACCTGTGGGTCGACGCCCGGACCCGGGGCACGGGCCTCGGCAGCCGCCTCCTGGCGGAGGCCGAGCGCGTCGCACGCGAGGACCGGGGCTGCCACGCCGCCCGCCTGGAGACCTGGGACTTCCAGGCCCCCGGCTTCTACCGCAAACAGGGCTACGAGGTGGTGGCCGTGATCCCCGACTACCCACCGGGAATCACGGAGTACACCCTGACGAAGCACTGGAAATCCGACTGAGCCCCAGCCCCTCCGGCGCAGGTTCCAGCCCCTCCGACGCCCGAGATATTTCAGCCGATGCGCCGGGCCCCCGCCGAGGGAACGGCCGGGAACACCCGGGGCGCGGTGAAGCCCGCCGCGGCGAAGGCCTCCGTCACCGCCTTGGTGACGCTGTCCACGTCGGTGGACTCCACCAGCACGACGGCGGAGCCGCCGAACCCCCCGCCCGTCATACGGGCCCCCAACGCCCCCGCGGAGTTCGCCGCCGAGACCGCGAGGTCCAGCTCGGGACAGGAGATCCGCAGATCGTCGCGCAGCGAGGCGTGACCGTCCGTCAGGACGGCCCCGATCGCCCGGACATCGCCCGCGTCCAGCAGGGTGATGACCCGGTCCACCCGGTGGTCGTCGGAGACGACATGGCGGACGTAACGGCGGACGCGCTCGTCGGAGAGCCGGGCGAGGGCCGCTTCGAGGTCCTCGTACGCGACGTCGCGCAGATGGGACACACCCAGTTGCCGCGCCCCCTCCTCACAGCCCGCGCGCCGCTCCGCGTAGGCCCCGTCCCCGAGCGCGTGCTTCACCCGGGTGTCGACGACCAGGAGTTCGAGGCCCTGGGAGGCGAGGTCGAAAGGGACCTGGCGGATCGACAGATCGCGGCAGTCGAGGTGCAGGGCGTGGCCCTCGGTGCAGCACGCCGACGCCGTCTGGTCCATGACACCGCACGGCACACCGACGAAGTCGTTCTCGGCGCGCTGTGCCAGGCGTGCCAGTTCGGGGCGGGTGAGGCCGAGTTCGTAGAGGTCGTCGAGGGCGAGAGCCGTGACGACCTCCAGGGCCGCCGAGGAGGACAGCCCCGCGCCGGTGGGGACCGTGGAGGCCAGATGGATGTCCGCGCCGCCGACGGCGTGGCCCGCCTCGCGCAGGGCCCACACGACGCCCGCCGGGTACGCGGCCCAGCCGGTGTCCGACCGGGGCACCAGCTCGTCGACGCGCAGTTCGACGACCGGTCCGTCAATGTCCGCCGAGTGCAGCCGCAGCACCCCGTCGGACCGGCGGGACACCGCCGCGACCGCCGTGTGCGGCAGCGCGAGCGGCATCACGAACCCCTCGTTGAAGTCCGTGTACTCGCCGATCAGGTTGACCCGGCCCGGCGCCGCCCAGACGCCCTCGGGCGCGGCACCGTACAGCTCCTCGAAGCCCTCACGTACCCCCACCTGTTCCACCTGCTACCCCTTCGCTGTGTTCTGTGCGAACTCCCACGCGTCCGCGACGATCCCCGCGAGATCCGCGCGGGACGGGTTCCAGCCGAGCCGTTCCCGGGCGGCGTCGGCCGAGGCGACCAGTACCGCCGGGTCCCCGCCGCGGCGGGGTGCCACGACCTCGGGGATCGGGTGCCCGGTCACCCGGCGCACCGTCTCGATGACCTCGCGGACGGAGAAGCCGTTGCCGTTGCCGAGGTTGCAGATCAGGTGCTCGCCGGGGGTCGCGGCGGCGACCGCCAGCAGGTGCGCCTCGGCGAGGTCCGCGACGTGGATGTAGTCGCGGACGCAGGTGCCGTCCGGGGTCGGGTAGTCGTCGCCGTAGACGGAGATCGCGTCGCGGCGGCCCTGGGCGACCTGGAGGACGAGCGGGATGAGGTGCGACTCGGGGTCGTGGCGCTCGCCGCTCTCGCCGTACGCGCCCGCCACGTTGAAGTACCGCAGGGAGACGGCGCCGAGTCCGTGCGCCGCGGCCTCGCCGGTGATCATGTGGTCGACGGCGAGCTTGGAGGCGCCGTAGGGGTTGGTGGGCCTGGTCGGCGCGGACTCCACGATCGGGGTCGTCTCGGGTTCGCCGTACGTCGCGGCCGTGGAGGAGAAGACGAGCTTGCGCACGCCGGCCTCGCGCATCGCGGCGAGCAGCGCCATGGTGCCGCCGACGTTGTTGTCCCAGTACTTCTCGGGCTTGACCACGGACTCGCCGACCTGCGAGAACGCGGCGAAGTGCAGGACGGCGTCGTACGAGGAGTCCAGCCACTTGGCGGCGTCGCGGATGTCGCCCTCGACGAAGGCGGCACCGGCGGGGACGCCCTCGCGGAATCCGGTCGAGAGGTTGTCGAGGACGGTGACCTCGTGGCCCGCCTCGAGCAGGTGGCGCGCGACCACGCTGCCCACATAGCCGGCTCCACCGGTGACCAGGTACTTCCCACTCATGAACTCGCTACCTCTCGCAGTCGCTGAGCCGCGGTCTCCGGCGGCACGTCGTTGATGAACACGTTCATGCCGGACTCGGAACCCGCGAGGAACTTCAGCTTGCCGGAAGTGCGGCGAATGGTGAAAAGCTCGAGGTGGAGCGCGAAGTCGTCCCGGTTGACGCCTTCGAACTCCTCCAGCGGGCCGAAGGGTGCCTGGTGCCACGCCGCGATGTACGGCGTCGGCGGTTCACCCGTCCCTTCCTTCCCTCCATCCGGGCCGTCGAAGATCCGGTCGAAGCGTCTCAAGAGTTCCAGATAGACCTGGGGGAACTCTGTGCGCGCGTCCTCGTCGAGGCCGAGCAGGTCGGGCACGCGGCGGCGCGGGTAGAGGTGGACCTCGTACGGCCAGTGGGCGGCGTACGGAACGAAGGCGACCCAGTGGTCACTCGACAGGACGACCCGGGAGCCGTCGGCCAGTTCGCGCGCGACGACCTCGTCGAACAGGTTTCCGCCGCCGGTCGCCTCCTTGTGCGCGGCGAGCGAGCGCAGCATCAGTGCGGTACGGGGGGTGGTGAAGGGGTAGCCGTAGATCTGCCCGTGCGGGTGACCGAGTGTCACACCGATCTCGGCGCCACGGTTCTCGAAGCAGAAGACCTGCTGGACGGAGGGCAGATGCGACAGTTCGGCGGTGCGGTCGGTCCACGCCTCCAGGACCAGCCCGGCCTGTTCCTCCGTCAGATCGGCGAAGGACGCGTCGTGGTCGGAGGTGAAGCAGACGACCTCACAGCGGCCGGAGTCGCCGGCCAGCGAGGGGAAGCGGTTCTCGAAGACCACGACGTCGTACGAGGATTCGGGGATCTCGCTCAGCCGGTCGCCGGCGGACGGGCACAGCGGGCACTCGTTCGCCGGCGGGTGGTAGATGCGCCCCTGCCGGTGCGAGGCGATCGCCACCGAGTCACCGAGGAGCGGGTCGCGGCGCACCTCCGAAGTGGTGACGGTCGGGTCGAGCGGGCGGCGGTCCACCGCGTCGCGCACCTTGTCGTCGCCCGCGTCGTAGTAGATGAGCTCACGACCGTCGGCCAGCCGGGTCGAGGTCTTCTTCACAGTCGGACTCCCCATCCACACCCGAACCTTCAAACATAACCGAACACAACAAACCACAAGCCACCACCGCAGTCAACATCACAATCAAACAAAGGACACCATCGGAAGTGTTCATTTCCTAGATCCGGAGGCGTAGGTTCCGGTCCGATACGTTCACGCGACGAAGCGAGTTCTGATGCAGTCCCCCACACACCTGCCACAACCGGGCACCCTGCTCGCCGCCGAGCTGCGTCTCCCCACGAACGCACTCGACTACACGATCCTCGGCATCTATTTCGTGGTCGTCCTGGGCATCGGCTTCGCGGCCCGCCGCTCGGTGAAGACGAGCCTCGACTTCTTCCTGTCCGGGCGCTCACTGCCCGCCTGGATCACCGGCCTGGCCTTCATCTCGGCCAACCTGGGCGCCACCGAGATCCTCGGCATGGCCGCCAACAGCGCCCAGTACGGCGTCTACACCGTGCACTGGTACTGGATCGGCGCCATCCCGGCGATGGTCTTCCTGGGCCTGGTGATGATGCCGTTCTACTACGGCTCCAAGGTCCGCTCGGTGCCGGAGTTCCTGCTCCTGCGCTTCGACAAATGGGCGCACCTGCTGAGTTCGATCCTGTTCGCCTTCGCCGCCGTCCTCATCGCCGGCGTCAACCTCTACTCGCTCTCGATCGTCGTCGAGGCCCTGCTCGGCTGGCCGCAGTGGGTCGCGATCGTGGTCGCCGGCTTCTTCGTCCTCGCCTACATCACCCTCGGCGGTCTCTCCTCCGCGATCTACAACGAAGTGCTCCAGTTCTTCGTGATCCTCGCGGCGCTGATCCCGATCGCCGCGCTCGGCCTGAACCGGGTGGGCGGCTGGGACGGCCTGACGGACTCCCTGGACAAGACCCATGGCGCCGACTTCACGACGGCCTGGGGCGGCACGGGCATCGGCAGCGACAACCCGCTCGGCGCCAACTGGCTGACCATCGTGCTCGGTCTGGGCTTCGTGCTGTCCTTCGGCTACTGGACGACGAACTTCGCCGAGGTACAGCGCGCGCTGTCGGCCAAGAACCTCTCCGCGGCCCGGCGCACCCCGCTCATCGCGGCCTACCCGAAGATCTTCATCGTCTTCCTGGTGATGATCCCGGGTCTGGTGGCGGCCGTCCTGGTCCCGAAGATCGGCACGAGCGGCTCGGACCTCCAGTACAACGACGCGATCCCCTACCTGATGCAGGAGTTGCTGCCGAACGGTGTCCTCGGCATCGCCGTGACCGGTCTGCTGGCCGCCTTCATGGCGGGCATGGCGGCCAACGTCTCGTCCTTCAACACGGTGTTCACCACGGACATCTGGGCGAAGTACGTGGTGACGGACCGCGAGGACTCCTACTACGTCGGCTTCGGCCGCCTCATCACGGTGATCGGCGTCCTGGCGTCGATCGGCACGGCCTTCCTCGCCTCGTCCTTCTCCAACATCATGAGCTACCTCCAGACGCTCTTCTCCTTCTTCAACGTGCCGATGTTCGCGGTCTTCATCGTCGGCATGTTCTGGAAGCGGGCGTCGGTGAAGTCGGGCTTCTGGGGCCTGCTGGCCGGCACCACGGCGGCGATGGTGAACTACTTCGTCCTCTACAAGCAGGACATCATCGGCTTCCCCTCCGACCAGGGCGCCAACTTCGTCTCCGCGATCGTCGCCTTCGTGGCCGGCGGCGTGGTGATGGTCGGGGTCTCGCTCTTCACCGCCCCGAAGCCCGCGGCGGAATTGCAGGGCCTGGTCTACGGCACCGTGTCCCCCGGCATGGCCGAGCCGCCGGCCCCCGGCGACGACGCCTGGTACCGCAAGCCCGCTCTGCTGGGCTGGGGCGCGCTGATCCTGGCGACCGCCTGCTACATCCCGTTCTCGTTCTGACGAGTCCCGACCCGTTCCGACGAGGGAGAATCAAGAAACCATGTCCGACTATTCGGAAAGCGACGCCCAGCGCGACGTCTCGGAGCTCGAGAAGAAGTCCGCGACCGCTGCTCGCCTGTTCGACATCCGCCGCATCATCGGCGGCCTGTTCGTGCTCTACGGCGTCATCGTCACCATCGCCGGCATCACGGCCTCCGACGCCGCCCTCGCCAAGGCGGACGGCGTCAACATCAACCTCTGGACCGGCCTCGGCATGCTCGCCCTGGGCCTGTTCTTCCTGGGGTGGCTGTGGCTGCGACCGCTGGCGGTACCGGTGCCGCCGACGCCCGAGGACGAGGGGCCGGTGAAGTAACGCACGCGCAGGGGGCCGGGGTTCACCGAGGGGACTCCGGCCCTCGGCAGCGAACGAGCTAGGCGGCAGCGAGGTCACACCACACGTACTTGCCGATGTCGCCGCCCTGTCGCAGGGGATGCCAGCCCCAGTCGTCGGCGCAGGCCCGGACCAGGACGAGACCCCGGCCCGCCTCCGCCTCGCCGGGGACGGACAGGTCGTGCGGCGGCGGCACCGGGCTCGCGTCCCAGGCACCGATCCGCAGCACCCCGTCCCGCCAGGCCAGCCGCAGGGCGGCGGGCCCCTTCGTATGCCGTACGGCGTTGGAGACCAGCTCCGCCGCCAGCAGCTCGGCGACGTCCGCGAGGCGGATCAGCCCGTGCAGGGTCAGGATCAGACGGACGGTGCGGCGGCAGACGGTCACCGCACGGTCGTCGTGGGGGATGTGCAGCGCATAGGTCCAGGGTTCGGTTTCGGGCATGCGTGAACTCCGGTTCTGGTGTCGGGGAGTCGAGAGGTCGCCGTGGGAACGGGCGGTGGCAGTGTCACAGCCGCCGTGGCAGGACGGAGTGGTGCGCTTCCGGGGCCCCGGGGTTCCGCAGCGTGTGCGTCGCGTCACCGACGGTAGGGTAGAAATTCCTACCCCTGCAAGCCTCTCGCGTAATCTGACACCCGAACGGGGAGGCCAACCCAACCCGTTGCCAGGGTCGTTGAGGAGACAGCACCGGATGACGATGCGGAATCAGCCCACGGCACGACAGGTACGTCTGGGCACCGAGCTGCGCAGACTGCGGGAAGCCGCGGGCAAGTCGGCGCGGGAGGTGGCGGGCCTGCTCGGCTCCAGCTCGACCCACATGAGCCAGATCGAGGCGGGCAGCTCGGGTATCGGCGAAGAACGCCTGCGCAGACTGGCGGCTCACTGCGCCTGCGTGGACGGGGAGTTGATCGAGGCACTGGCCGAGATGGCCACGGACCGTACCCGGGGCTGGTGGGAGGAGTACCGAGGCGTACTGCCCACGGCCTTCCTCGACCTGTCCGAGCTGGACCACCATGCGGCGTTCCGGCACGAAGTGGCCGTCATCCACATACCGGGGCTTCTCCAGACGGAGGACTACGCTCGCGCCCTCTTCTCGTACATGGCACCAGAGCTGCCACGGAGCGAGGTGGACCCCCGCGTGACCCACCGGATGCGACGCCGCGTGGTCATCGAACGGCCCGGACCCATCACGTACGAAGCGGTGATCCACGAGGCCGCACTGCGGATCCGTGTGGGCGACCGCTCGGTCTCACGAGCCCAGTTGGAACGCATCCTGGAGTATTCGGACCTGGAACACGTCACCGTTCGGGTCGTCCCGTTCGACCTGGACGGCTTCGCAGGCGCCGACAGCGCGATGGGCTACCTCGGAGGTCCCGTACCCCGCCTGGACACCGTCGTACGCGACGCACCGCATGGCACGGCGTTCATTGATTCCGAGGCCCAACTGGCCCATTTCCGAACACTCTTCCGTAAAGTCGAGGAAGCATCGCTGAGCCCCGTGCACTCACGCGACTTCATCCGCAAACTGGCCAAGGAATTGTGAGGCGACGCCATGACCATCCCCGCCAACTGGCAGAAGTCCTCCTTCTCCGGCGGCGGTGAAGGCAACGACTGCCTCGAAATCGCCACCACCCCCAGCACCGTGCACCTCCGTGAGAGCGACGTCCCCACCACGCAGCTCATCACCACGCTCACCCCCCTCGCCCATCTCCTCCACCACATAAAGTCCCGCGGACTCGGCGCACCTGTGCTGTGAGCGTCGGGCGACATCGAGCACCGCGTCCGCATGTGATGCCGGGTCTCCTCGCCGCAGAGGAGGGAAGCTGACCGTATGACCGACAACCTCACCGTCAGCGTCCTCGGCACCGGAATCATGGGTGCCGCCATGGCCCGTAACCTCGCCCGCGCCGGGCACGGCGTCCGTGCCTGGAACCGCAGCCGTGCCAAGGCCGAGCCGCTGACCGCCGACGGCGTGCGCGTCGCGGACACCCCGGAGGAGGCCGTCCGGGGCGCCGACGTCGTCCTGACCATGCTGTACGACGGCCCCGCCGTCCTCGATGTCATGCGCCGGGCGGCACCCGGGCTGCGCGCCGGGGCCGCCTGGGTGCAGTCCACGACCGCGGGGACCGAGGCACTCGGCGAGCTCGCCGACTTCGCCCGCGCGCACGGGCTCGTCTTCTTCGACGCTCCCGTCCTCGGGACGCGCGCACCCGCCGAGGCCGGGCAGCTGACCGTGCTCGCCGCCGGTCCGGGCGCGGCGCGGGACACCGTGACACCCGTCTTCGACGCCGTCGGCGCCCGTACCGTGTGGACCGGCGAGGACGGCTCGGCGGGCAGCGCCACCCGGCTCAAGCTCGTCGCCAACAGCTGGGTCCTGGCCGCCACCGCCGCGACCGGCGAGGTCCTCGCCCTGGCGCGGGGCCTCGGCGTGGACCCGCGGAGCTTCTTCGACCTCATCGCCGGTGGTCCGCTCGACATGGGCTATCTGCACGCGAAGGCCGCCCTCGTCCTGGAGGACCGGCTGTCCCCGGCCAGCTTCGCGGTCACCACCGCCGAGAAGGACGCCCGTCTGATCGTGCGGGACGGACAGCGGCACGGTGTCCGTCTCGACGTCGCCGAAGCCACCGCCGAACGCCTTGGCCGCGCGGGCGCTCTGGGCCACGGGGACGAGGACATGGCCGCCGCGTACTTCGCGAGCTTCGAGGAGGGGAAGCCCCCCTCCTCGTAGACCCGGGAGACCGGTGGACGGGCCCCGAACGTTCAGGGGCCCGTGCACGCCGTACGGCTCGGACGGATACGCCAGAGGGATACGCCTCAGAGGGAGTCGTCCACGCCCCCGTGCGGTGCCGGCGCCGGGAGCGGTCCCGCCCGGTCCAGCAGGCCCGTGCGGGCGGCGAGCGCCGCAGCTTCGAGCCGGGAGCCCACGCCCAGTTTCATCAGGACCCGCTGGACATGGGTGCGTGCCGTCGACGGGGCGATGCCCATGCCGGCCGCGATGAGCCGGGTGTCCTCCCCGTCGGCGACCCGCACCAGGACCTCCACCTCGCGGGGTGTGAGCATCTGGAGCAGCCGCTGGCCCTCGTCGTCGGGCTGGGCGGCGGGGTTGAGCAGTTCGCTGAACGCGCCCTGGAGCAGTTGCGGGGCCACCGCCGCCTCGCCCGCCCTCGCCTTCATGATCGCGCGTTCGACGCCCTCTATGCGTTCGTCATGGCGTACGTATCCGGAGGCTCCGGCGGCGAACGCGGCGGCGATGCCGCGCGGGTTCGGTACCGGGCCGAGCACCAGGACCGCCACCTGGGGGCGCTCCCGTTTGATCCGCACCACCGGGTCGAAGATTCCCGGCTCGGCGGGTGTCGCCGTGCCGATCAGGCACACCTCGGGTGCCCGTGTGATCACCAGCTCCGCCGCCCCCGCGGCGGGCGCGGCCGCGGCGAGCACCCGGTGCCCGCGCAGTTTCAGAGCCGAGGCCAACGCCTCGGCGAGCAGTCGGTGGTCGTCGACCACCATGAGCCGCACTCCCATCAGGCAACCCCCCAGTCCCCCCAAGCATCCCCACTGGTTCCCCGTGGATTAGGAGCCCCCCGGCTCTCCATCCCCCGGAAGCTACACGCTTGTTCGACGTTGCGCTTCCCCTACTGGAGAGAAGTGCCCCGGAATATCGAAATCCCTCCCATTAGGGAGTGATGAGGGGTACGTGTGCGGC
>NZ_JBHWVI010000189.1:0-17382 GCF_042737005.1 Streptomyces sp. NPDC060027 | reverse complement strand
CCCCCTTCGCTCTGCCCGAGGCCGGGCGCTCTGCTCCGCCTCAGCCCAGGCGCTGTGCGAGGGCGAGGGTGCGGCGGGCGCCCGTGACCACCGCCGCGTCGATGAAACGACCGTCCGGCAGGGCCTGGGCGCCCGGATCGGTGGCGGCCGCTTTGATGACGGCCTCGGCCGAGTCGACCTCGGCCGGGGTGGGGAGGTAGGCCCGCTCGATGATGGGCAGCTGGCGGGGGTGGATGGCCGCGCGTCCGAGGAAGCCGAGGGCGCGGCCGTGCGCGCAGGACGCGGCCAGGCCCTCCACATCGCGGATGTCGGGGTAGACCGACTGGACCGGCGGAGGCAGCCCCGCCGCCCGGGCGGCCACGATCAACCGCGCCCGGGACCAGTCGAGCCCGGCTTCGTCCCGGACACCGAGATCGGCCCGCAGGTCCGTCTCGCCGAGCGCGATACCACGCAGGGCGCGATGGGCCGACGCGATGGCGAAGGCCTGCTCCACGCCCAGAGCCGACTCCAGCAGGGCGTAGAGCGGGATCGCGCCGCCCTCCGCGGGGGTCGCGCTCTCCGCCACCCGTACGACGTCGGAGCGCGATGTCACCTTGGGCAGCCGCAGGCCGGACAGGCCGGGGAGCGGCGAGAGCGTCTTCAGATCGGCGTCGGCGAAAGGGCCGTCGAGGGCGTTGACCCGGACGTGCACCGGGACGGGCGGCGGTACGGCGAGAAGCTCGGCGGTGGCGGCGAGGGCGTACTCCTTGCGGTCCGGGGCGACCGCGTCCTCCAGGTCGACGAGGACCACGTCCGCACCGGAGGCGAGGGCCTTGGCCACCACCTCGGGACGGTCGCCGGGCACGTACAGCCAGGTGAGGGGCAGGAGTTCCGCGGTCACAGGGCGCCCTCCGCTCTCAGCGCCTCGATCTCGGGCCCCGTCAGGCCGAGTTCGGTGAGCACGGCGTCGGTGTCCGCGCCGTGCGGGCGGCCGGCCCAGTGGATCGCACCGGGCGTGGCGGAGAGCCGGAAGAGGACGTTCTGCATGCGCAGCGGGCCCAGTTCGGGGTCGTCGACGGTGGTGACCGTGTCCAGGGCCTGGTACTGCGGGTCGGTCATGACGTCCCGGACGTCCTGGATCGGGGCGACCGCGGCCTCCGCCTTCTCGAAGGCGGCGAGGACCTCGTCCCGGGTGCGCTCGGCGATCCACGCGCCGACCGCCCCGTCCAGGACGTCGGCGTGGCGTGCCCGGTCCGCGCCGGTCGCGAACCACGGCTCGTCGATCACGTCCGGGCGGCCCACCAGCCGCATCACCCGCTCGGCGATCGACTGCGCCGATGTGGAGACGGCGACCCAGGACCCGTCGGCCGTGCGATAGGTGTTGCGGGGCGCGTTGTTCGCCGAGCGGTTGCCGGTGCGGGGCTGGACGTGGCCCAGCTGGTCGTACCAGATCGGCTGCGGGCCGAGCACGGTCAGGATCGGCTCGATGATCGCCATGTCGATCACCTGGCCCTCGCCGGTGCGGTCGCGCGCGGTCAGCGCGGTCAGCACGGCGTACGCCGTCGCCAGTCCGGCGATCGAGTCGGCCAGGCCGAACGGGGGGAGGGTCGGCGGTGCGTCCGGTTCGCCGGTGATCGCCGCGAAGCCGCTCATCGCCTCCGCGAGCGTGCCGAAGCCGGGGCGGTGCGCGTAGGGGCCGAACTGGCCGAAGCCGGTGACCCGGGCGAGGACCAGACGGGGGTTCGCCGCGGACAGCTCCTCCCAGCCCAGATCCCACTTCTCCAGGGTGCCCGGCCGGAAGTTCTCGATGATCACGTCGGCGTCGGCGGCGAGCCGGAGCAGTGTCGCGCGGCCGCCGCGCTTCGACAGGTCGAGCGTGATCGTGCGCTTGTTGCGCCCGAGGAGCTTCCACCACAGGCCGACGCCGTCCTTAGAGGGACCGTGTCCCCGGGACGGGTCCGGTTGAGTGGGGTGCTCGATCTTGACGACCTCCGCGCCGAAGTCGCCCAGCATGGTGGCGGCGAGCGGTCCCGCGAACAGGGTCGCGAGGTCGAGGACGCGCAGGCCGCTGAGGGGGCCGCCCTCCGGGTGCCCGCTCATGAGCCGGCCTGCGCGTCGAGCTCGGAGCGGTACGGCATCGAGGACGTCGCCCCGGGCCGCTGCACCGACATCGCGGCCGCCGCCGACGCCCACACCAGCGCGTCCGGCATCTCCCGGCCCTCGGCGAGCGCCACCGCGAGGGTGCCGACGAAGGTGTCGCCCGCGCCGGTGGAGTCGACGGCGGTCACCTTGGGCGCGGGCACGGCGACGGGTTCGGCGCCCCGGGCCGCGTACAGGCTGCCCTCGGCGCCCAGGGTGACGACGACCTCCGGGACCTGTTCGAGCAGCGCGGCGGCCGCTCCGCGCGGGTCGGTGAAGCCGGTGAGTGCGGCGGCCTCGTGCTGGTTGGGCACCAACAGATCGGTGGCGGCCAGCAGTTGAGGTGGCAGGAACTGTGCGGGCGCCGGGGTGAGGATCGTCCGGACGCCGTGCCGGCGCGCGGCCTCCGCTCCGGCGAGCACGGCTTCCAGCGGGATCTCGAGCTGGAGGAGCAGCGCGTCGGCGCTGGCGATGAGGCCCTCGTCGCCGGGGGCGAGGGAGGTGACGGTGCCGTTGGCGCCGGGGATGACGACGATCGCGTTGCCGCCCTCGTCGTCCACCACGATGTGCGCGGTGCCGGACGGGCCCTCGGTGGTGCGCAGATGGTCGGTGTTCACGCCGAAGTGCTCCAGTGTGGAGCGGAGTTGGCTGCCGAAGGAGTCGGCGCCCACCGCGCCGACCAGCGAGACGTCGGCGCCCGCGTGCGCCGCGGCCACCGCCTGGTTGGCGCCCTTGCCGCCGGGGATCGTACGGAACTCCCGGCCCGTCACGGTCTCTCCGCGCTGCGGGGCTTTGGCGACATACGCGACGAGGTCCATGTTCGTGCTGCCGAGCACGGCGATATGGGTCATGGGCGAACGGTCTCCCGGTGCGTGAGGTGGGCGAGGGCGTCGAAGCCGATGCCGTCGAAGTCGGCGACGGAGGTGGCGAGCCGGTTCTTGAGAGGGCTCGTCCAGCGGTCGGGCAGGGCGGCGGGGTCGCCCGCGAGCAGGCCCGCGACGCTCCCGGCCGTCGCGCCGTTCGAGTCGGTGTCCAGGCCGCCGGACACCGCGCGGCAGACCGAGCCGCCGAAGTCGCCGTCCGCGTGGGTGAGGGCGGCGGCGATCAGCGCGGTGTTGGGGACGGCGTGGACCCAGTGGCAGTCGCGGTGGGTGGTGTGCAGTTCGTCGACGACGGTGTCGAAGTCCGGTGTCGTACGGGCGAGCCGGACGGCATGGCGGACGGCCCGGGCCAGCCGGGAGCCGGGCGGGACGACGGTCAGCCCGGTGCGCAGACAGGCGTGGACGTCACTCGCCCCGGTGGCCGCCTCGGCGATGACGGCGGCCGCGAACATCGCCGCGTAGACGCCGTTGGCCGTGTGGGTCAGGGCGGCGTCGCGGTACGCCTGTTCGGCGGCCCCGGCCGGGTCGCCGGGGTTGGTCCAGCCGTGCACGTCCGCGCGGATCAGGGCGCCGATCCATTCGCGGAACGGGTTGTGCCGGCGGGCGGTCTCCGGGGGTTCGACGCCGCTGAGGAGATTGCGGTAGGCGACGCGCTCCGCGGTGAAGGTGCGGCCGGCGGGGAGTTCGTCCAGCCAGAGGCGGGCCACGTCCGCGGTGGTGAAGTCCCTGCCGTGTCGCTGGAGCAACAGGAGGTTCAGGAGAGGGTAGTTGAGGTCGTCGTCCTCCGGCATGCCGTCGATGTTCTCGGCCAGGGAGGTGGGGGCGGAGCGCCGGTTCCAGGGGTGGGCGTCCAGGAGGTCCTGGGGTACGCCCCGCGCGGTGAACCAGGTGTGGAGGGGCCAGTTGCCCGAGGCCCTGGCGAGTGCCCGGATGCCGTGGAGGGGGAGTTTCTCCACGGGTTTGCCCAGCAGGCAGCCGACGGCCCGGCCGAGCCAGGCCGCCTCCAGTCGGGCCCGGTCGGGAGCGGGCACGGGCGCGTACCGCGGGGGCGGCCAGCTGGGGCAGGCGGCCTTGATCAGGGCCAGATCCGTCGGCTCGTCGTCCGCCGACCGGCCCGGTAGGGCGGCGAGTTCGTCGAGGAGGTCGGCCGCAAGGCGGCGCAGGGCCGGTGAGGCCGGGGTCGTCGACGCGCCCGCGCGGAGCGGGGCCTGCCGACCGCCCGCCGCGCGCCAGCGGGAGGCGACGAGGGCCGGCTCGCGGCCGTCCTGGACGGCCTGGTGGAGTTCGTGGCCGAGGAGGTCCTCGGGCTGGACCCAGGTCAGGCGGAGCACGGTGTTCCCGCCAGCGCGGCGTACGCCGCCTCGTGGGCCCGGCGGCGGTGGACGTCGCGGTCGAAGATCTCCCGGGTCACCTCGGCGAGCGTACGCGCCGGGGCGTCCAGGTCGAGGCGGCTGGACTCCGCCACCGTCTTCGCCCAGTCGTGCGGGACCTCGGAGCCCAGCGCGCCGGCGAGGGCGCCGGCCATGGTGGCGATGGAGTCGCAGTCGCGGCCGTAGTTGACCGAGCCGAGGACCGCGTGCCGGAAGTCGCCGCCGGACACCAGCAACATGCCGAGGGCGACGGGGAGTTCTTCGATGGAGTGCAGACGGGAGGGGCGGCGGGCGCCGAGCGAGGGGGAACGGTAGTCCGGGCCGACCGTGTCGTACGGGGCCACCGCCCGGCGCAGCGGGACGAGCGCCGACTCGAAGTCCGTGTGGTGGGAGGCGACTTCGCAGACCGCCTCGACGGCCGCGCGGGTGCCGTCCTCGGCCAGCGACAGGCACGCGGCGACGACCGAGTCGGGGGTGGCGCCGGGGGAGCAGGCCGCCGCCACCGCCGCGGCGAAGACGCCCGCGGCCTCGCGGCCGTACGAGGATTGGTGGGCTCCCGCGATGTCGAGGGCCTCGGCGTACGCGCCCGCCGGGTTCGCCGCGTTGACGAGTCCGACCGGGGCCATGTACATCGCGGCACCGCAGTTCACGATGTTGCCGACGCCGGCCTCCCGGGGGTCCACATGGCCGTAGTGGAGGCGGGCGACCAGCCACTTCTCGGCGAGGAAGATCCGCTGGAGGGGGAGGGCCTCGGCCTCCAGCTCCGGGATCCAGCGGGGGGTCGTCATCAGGTCGGGGACCAGGTGCTCCGCGACGGCGTAGGCGTCGAGGTGGTCGCGGACGGTGGCGTACACGCGTACCAGCGCATGGGTCATCAGGGTGTCGTCGGTGACGTGTCCGTCGCCCTTGTGGTACGGGGCGATGGGCCGGGCGGTGGGCCAGGCGTCGCCGTTCCAGGGGCCGACGACACCGCGCACGCGGCCGCCGTGGCGTTCGGTGATCTGTTCGGGGGAGTACCCCTCGACGGGGCCGCCGAGCGCGTCGCCGACGGCGGCTCCGACGAGGGCTCCGGTGATCCGTTCGTCGAGGGTTCCCGTTCCTTCTCCTTTGGGCGTCATGCCCGAATCATCCCTCTGGGGTGGTCAGTTCCGGGGAATCCGGTCGGCGAGTCCTGTCGCTTCGAGGAGTTCGGCGAGTCCGATGAGATCCGTCCCGGTCAGGCGGGGCAGCGCGCAGCCGGACAGGGTGCGGCAGGCGTCGCGCCAGGAGGCGGGGATCGCGGCGCCGCCGCCGAGCGCCCCGGTGAGCGCGCCGGCCAGGGCAGGGGCCGAGTCGGCGACCCGGGACAGGCATGCGGCGGCGGGCACCGCCTCGGCGATCCGGCCGTGCGCGGCCAGGGTCAGGGCCAGGGCGACGGGGACGGTCTCGGCCGCCGCGATGCCGTAGCTGTAGACGTGGTCGACGATCTGGTGCTCCAGCAGGGGGACCAGGGCGAAGGTGCTCTCGCTGCCCCGGGCCAGCGTGAGGGCGTGGCGGGCGTTGCGGCCGATCTCCGTGGTGGCGGGCAGTTCGGCGAGGGCGGCGTCCACGCAGATGTCGGCGGAGTGCCCGGTGAGGGCGAGCGACACGGCGGCGGCCATGGCGCGGGCGCCGTGCACCCCGTCGCCGTCCTGGGTGTAGCGGGCGTCGAACTCGGCCAGTTCCGCGGCGAGTCGGGGGTCACCCGGGTGTGCCACGGCGAGCACGCAGGCCCGTACGCAGGCGGCGTCGTCGAAGTAGTGGGGGTTGTCGTGGCCGGTGGCGGGCGGGCGCAGACCGGTGGCGAGGTTGCCGAGTCCGGCGCGCACGGAGATCCGGGCGCGCAGCGGGAGCAGGGCGGACTCGACCTCGGGGGCCCGGTCCGCCGCGGCGGCGACCTCGCTGGCTACGGCGTTCCAGGACAGGTCGATGGACGCGCGCATCCTGCGATCGAGGCTCAGGTCGCCGAGTGCAGCGGTCTCCCCGGCCCGGAGCACGGCCTCCGCCGCGAACGCCGCCCACTCGGCGTCGTCCGACGGGCCGAGCCGCAGCGGCTCCGGCGGCTGGTTCAGCGCGATCGGCACGGGCAGGGTCGTCGTCGCGTTCTGCTCCGCGAAGGTGTCCAGCTCGCGGGTCAGCCGCCGGGTCCACTCGGGCATCCGCGCGGCCCGGTGCCGGGCGGCGGGCCAGCCCGCGGCGTCGCCCGCGGCCAGCCCGAGGAGCAGCCCCTCGATACGGCGCGCCCCCGCTTCCACGGGCGCCTCCACCCGCACGGGCGTCTCCGCCGGGGAGCTTCCCCGCTCCCGGGCCGTCCGGCCGCCCGCCACGAATCCGGCCCCCTCGGCGACCCGCACCGGCTCGGCGGCCCGGCCGACCGCCACCGGGTCCGCGGGTCCGGCGAGGGCCACCGGACGCGTGCCCTCGGTGAGTGCAGGTGCCGCCGGGGTGACCGGTGTCGGTGTGCGGGTCGCGAGGGTGCTCCGGGGCGGTCCGTCCGTCTCCGCCGGGGCGGGCGGTGGAGGTTCGGGGGGCGGCGCCGACGCGGCGCCCTCGCCGGTGGCCGGGCCGGACTCGTCCCCGGCCAGACCGGGGCTCATGAGCGCACCTCGTCGCCACCGGCGGCCGACTCCCAGGCGTCCGCGTCCGACAGGACGTAGGCGTCCGAGGCGGTGACGACATACGGGTCCGGAGCCGTGACGACGTACGGGTCCGGGGCGGTGGCGGCGTACGGGTCCGGGGTCGTGACGGCGTACGGGTCCGGGGCGGCGACGACACAGGCCTCCGGAGCGGTGGCGGCGTACATGTCCGGGGCGGTGGCGGCGTACGTGTGCGGGGTGGCGACAACACACGTGTCCGGAGCCGTGACGACGTACGGGTCTGGGTCCGTGACGACGTACGTGTCCGGGGCGGTGACGACGTACGTGTCCGGGGCGGTGACGACGTACGTGTCCGGAGCCGTGACGGCGTACGGGTCCGAGGCGGTGACGGTGTGCGGGGCCGGGGTGGGTGGTGCGTGGCCTCCTGGGCCCCACTTCTGCTCGTCCTCCGGCGTCAGCAGTTCCGCCACGTCCAGGATGTGGTGGCCCTCCATGGAGGGGAGGCAGCTGCCGCGGGCCGGTCCGATGGCCGCCGCCCAGGCGGCCGGGATCGAGGACGCGCCCCGGGTCGCGCCCGCCAGCGCCCCGGCCACCGCGGCCGTCGTGTCGGCGTCGCGGCCCATGTTCACCGCGGTGAGGACGGACTCGGTGAACTCCCCGTCCGCCGCCGCGTACGCGCCGAAGGCGAGGGCGACGGCCTCGGGCGCCAGGTCGGTCCACGGATAGCCGCCGATCACCACCGCGGAGCGCACCGCCCGTTCGCCGCGGTGCGCCACCGCGACCGCGCGGCGCAGCGAGCGGGCCGTCCAGGAGTCGTCCGGGATGACGGCCAGGGCGGACGCGACGACCGCGATGGTGGGAGCGCCCGCCATCGCGGCGGCGACCCCCGCCGCGACCGCCTGGCCGCCGTAGATGCCCTCGCCCTCGTGGCTCACCGAGCCGTCGATCGCCACGAGCCGGGCCGCCTCGGCGGGCCGGCCGGCCGCGAAGACGCCGAAGGGGGCCGCGCGCATGGCGAGGCCGTCGCTCCAGGCGTGCCGGTGCTGGGCGGAGATGGGCGCCGCGAGACCCCGCCGGAGATTCTCGAGCGTGCCGCGCTCGCTGAAACCGGCGCCGCGGAACGGCCCCTCGTCGCGGTCCGCGATCCACTGGTGCCAGGCCGACTCGACGTGCGCCACGGTCAGCGCCGAGCCGTGCCGGGCGAGCAGCAGCCCCGAGAAGATCGCGTACTCGGTGTCGTCCGTCCCGGCCGGATGCTCGGCGACGTACCCGGTGATCCGGCCCCACTTGGCGCGGATCTCCGACGGCTTCATGTTCTCGGCGGGTGCGCCCAGCGCGTCCCCGACGGCGAGTCCGAGCAGTGCGCCGCGCGCCCGGTCGCGGAGACCGGCGGCGTTCCCGGGTGCCGGGGCCGAGGGAATGCAGGCGATGGAAGCCATACGTGCCTCTCCTCTCAGGGCCCCTGCCGGCGCGCGGAATGCGGCGCGCGGAACCCTTTGCGGATCTGTCCCACCTTGGCGGTTGACAGGAGCCTCGCGGGCCTCACTGTCACCCGGTCGACATATGTGCATGACATGCCACGGATGAGCATCGAGCGGTAAAAGTGCAGGTTAGCGCAGCCTTTCCTTGCTGGCGGCAAGGAAATGTGAGGCGTACTTTCGTAGTTGTCAAAAAGTGGAAGCAGTCCAATCAAGCACCCTGGGGGACCGGTATGGCGATCATCGAGAACGAGGCGACGCTGCACGAGGCGCACCGCGACAACCACACCCACCGGGATGTGAACGGCGGATGGCTGCGCCCGGCCGTGTTCGGCGCGATGGACGGCCTGGTCTCCAACCTCGCCCTGATGACCGGTGTGGCTGGCGGTTCCGTCTCCCAGCAGACGATCGTCATCACCGGGCTCGCGGGCCTGGCCGCCGGCGCCTTCTCGATGGCCGCCGGTGAGTACACCTCCGTCGCCTCGCAGCGCGAGCTCGTCGAGGCGGAGCTCGATGTCGAGCGACGGGAGCTGCGCAAGCACCCCAAGGACGAGGAGCGCGAGCTGGCCGCGCTCTACGAGTCCCGCGGCGTCGAGCCCGAGCTGGCCCGCGAGGTCGCCCGGCAGCTCTCCCGTGATCCCGAGCAGGCCCTGGAGATCCACGCGCGCGAGGAGCTCGGCATTGACCCCGGCGACCTGCCCTCCCCGGCCGTCGCCGCAGTGTCCAGCTTCGGCTCGTTCGCGCTGGGCGCCCTGCTCCCCGTACTGCCGTATCTGCTGGGCGCGACCGTGCTGTGGCCGGCGCTGCTGCTCGCGATGCTCGGGCTCTTCGCCTGCGGTGCCGTCGTGGCCAAGGTGACCGCGCGGTCCTGGTGGTTCAGCGGGCTGCGGCAGCTCGCTCTCGGCGGTGCCGCGGCGGGTGTGACGTACGCCCTGGGCAGTCTGTTCGGTGCGGCCGTAGGATGAGGCCTCGATCACTTATGCGAGGGACCGCATAAGTAGTCGTTACCCGGCGGTTTCGATTCCTTAACCACTGGGCATGAGCCGTAAGCGCCGCAGGCAATGACGCCTGCTCCGCACTTCTCGCGGCGGATCACGATCTCTGCCGCGAACCGGGCCGACGGTCATCGATCTGTCCGCTTAGGTCCCGCTTAGGTCCCGCCTGGGTCCCCCCGGCCTTCCACCGCTGAGCGCGGTACCCCCGCCGCGACCCCGTGGTGTCCGCATGTTGGAACGCGGTATCCGGTTCCCGAGAATCGCTCCATCATGTAACCTGCACGAAATTTTGCACCAACAGAGGGCCAACGTCGTCCCTCGGCAGATGTCTCCCCCCTGAGCCTCAAGGCATGGGAGGGACCCCCCGCCCCGACGACGACGGGAGAGCCGATGCGTACGCCGCGCCAGCCGTCCCAGCACTCCACGAACGACCAGAAGTGGTCCTTCATGGATGCTCGCCCTGCTGCGCAGGGTATGTACGACCCCCGCAACGAGCACGACGCCTGTGGCGTCGGCTTCGTGGCCACCCTCACCGGCGAGGCGAGCCACGCGCTGGTCGAGCAGGCGCTCACCGTTCTGCGCAACCTGGAACACCGCGGTGCCACCGGCTCCGAGCCCGACTCGGGCGACGGCGCGGGCATCCTCTCCCAGGTCCCGGACGCCTTCTTCCGCGAGGTGGCCGGATTCGAACTTCCCGCAGCCGGCGCGTACGCGGCAGGCATCGCCTTCCTCCCCGAGGACGGCACGGCCGACGCCGTCTCGCATATCGAGACGATCGCCGCCGAAGAGGGCCTCACCGTCCTCGGCTGGCGCGAGGTCCCGGTCGCCCCCGGACTCCTCGGCGCCACCGCCCGCTCGACGATGCCCGCCTTCCGCCAGATCTTCGTCACCGACGGCAAGAGCCAGGGCATCGCCTTGGACCGCAGCGCCTTCGTGCTGCGCAAGCGCGCCGAGCGCGAGGCCGGGGTCTACTTCCCGTCGCTGTCCGCGCGGACCATCGTCTACAAGGGCATGCTGACCACCGGCCAGCTGGAGCCCTTCTTCCCGGACCTGTCCGACCGCCGCTTCGCCTCCGCGATCGCGCTCGTGCACTCCCGGTTCTCCACCAACACCTTCCCGAGCTGGCCGCTCGCCCACCCGTACCGCTTCGTCGCGCACAACGGCGAGATCAACACGGTCAAGGGCAACCGCAACTGGATGGTCGCCCGCGAGTCCCAGCTCGCCTCGGACCTGTTCGGGGACAAGGCCCTGGAGCGGATCTTCCCCGTCTGCACGCCGGACGCCTCCGACTCGGCCTCCTTCGACGAGGTGCTCGAACTCCTGCACCTCGGCGGCCGCTCGCTCCCGCACTCCGTGCTGATGATGATCCCGGAGGCGTGGGAGAACCACGACTCCATGGACCCGGCCCGGCGCGCCTTCTACCAGTTCCACTCCACGATGATGGAGCCCTGGGACGGCCCCGCCTGCGTCACCTTCACCGACGGCAGCCAGGTCGGCGCGGTCCTGGACCGCAACGGACTGCGCCCCGGCCGCTACTGGGTCACCGACGAGGGCCTCGTCGTCCTCGGCTCCGAGGTCGGCGTCCTCGACATCGACCCCGCCAAGGTCGTCCGCAAGGGCCGCCTCCAGCCCGGCAAGATGTTCCTCGTCGACACCGTCGAGCACCGCATCATCGAGGACGACGAGATCAAGGCCGGCCTCGCCGCCGAGAAGCCCTACGCCGAGTGGCTCGAAGCCGGCGAGATCGAGCTCTCCGACCTGCCCGAGCGCGAGCACATCGTGCACACCCACGCCTCGGTCACCCGCCGCCAGCAGACCTTCGGCTACACCGAGGAAGAGCTGCGGATCATCCTCGCGCCGATGGCCAAGGCCGCCGCCGAGCCGATCGGTTCGATGGGCACGGACTCGCCGATCGCCGCGCTCTCGCAGCGCCCGCGTCTGCTGTTCGACTACTTCACCCAGCTGTTCGCCCAGGTCACCAACCCGCCGCTGGACGCGATCCGCGAGGAACTGGTCACCTCCCTGCGCTCCTCCCTCGGTCCGGCGAGCAACCTGCTGGAGCCGACGGCCGTCTCCTGTCGCAGCGTCACCCTGCCCTTCCCGGTGATCGACAACGACGAGCTGGCCAAGCTCATCCACATCAACGCCGACGGCGACATGCCCGGCATGAAGGCCGCGACGCTGTCCGGCCTGTACCGGGTCTCCGGCGGCGGCGAATCCCTCGCCGCCCGCATCGAGGAGATCTGTACCGAGGCCGACGCCGCCATCGAGAACGGCGCACGGCTGATCGTCCTGTCGGACCGCCACTCGGACGCCGAGCACGCGCCGATCCCCTCGCTGCTGCTCACCGCCGCCGTCCACCACCACCTCATCCGCACCAAGCAGCGCACCCAGGTGGGCCTGCTGGTCGAGGCCGGTGACGTCCGCGAGGTCCACCACGTCGCCCTGCTCATCGGCTTCGGCGCCGCCGCGGTCAACCCGTACCTGGCCATGGAGTCC
Organism: Streptomyces sp. NPDC060027; assembly: GCF_042737005.1. Classification (NCBI taxonomy): domain Bacteria; kingdom Bacillati; phylum Actinomycetota; class Actinomycetes; order Kitasatosporales; family Streptomycetaceae; genus Streptomyces; species Streptomyces sp. NPDC060027. The sequence goes on along the minus strand of NZ_JBHWVI010000189.1, from coordinate 5,426 downwards.
GTCGAGGACCTGGTCCGCGCCGACACCTTCCTCCAGGGCATCGAGCCCGAGCAGGCCATCCGCAACCTGATCTACGCGCTCGGCAAGGGCGTCCTGAAGGTCATGTCCAAGATGGGCATCTCGACCGTCGCCTCCTACCGCGGCGCCCAGGTCTTCGAGGCCGTCGGCCTGGAGACGGCCTTCGTCGAGAAGTACTTCAACGGCACGGCCACCAAGATCGGCGGCGCCGGTCTCGACGTCATCGCCAAGGAGGTCGCCGCCCGGCACGCCAAGGCCTACCCGGCCTCGGGCATCGCGCCCGCGCACCGCGCCCTGGACATAGGCGGCGAGTACCAGTGGCGCCGCGAGGGCGAGCCCCACCTGTTCGACCCGGAGACGGTCTTCCGCCTCCAGCACTCGACGCGCTCCGGCAGCTACGAGATCTTCAAGAAGTACACGGACCGCGTGAACGAGCAGTCCGAGCGGCTGATGACGCTGCGCGGCCTGTTCGGCTTCACCTCGGACCGCCCCTCGATCTCCCTCGACGAGGTCGAGCCCGTCTCCGAGATCGTCAAGCGCTTCTCCACCGGCGCCATGTCGTACGGCTCCATCTCCAAGGAGGCGCACGAGACCCTCGCCATCGCCATGAACCAGCTGGGCGGCAAGTCCAACACCGGTGAGGGCGGCGAGGACGCGGACCGGCTGTACGACCCGGCCCGCCGCTCCAGCATCAAGCAGGTCGCCTCCGGCCGCTTCGGTGTCACGAGCGAGTACCTCGTCAACGCCGACGACATCCAGATCAAGATGGCGCAGGGCGCCAAGCCCGGCGAGGGCGGCCAGCTGCCCGGTCACAAGGTCTACCCGTGGGTGGCCAAGACCCGTCACTCGACCCCGGGTGTCGGTCTGATCTCCCCGCCGCCGCACCACGACATCTACTCCATCGAGGACCTGGCTCAGCTGATCCACGACCTCAAGAACGCCAACCCGCAGGCCCGCATCCACGTGAAGCTGGTCTCCGAGGTCGGCGTCGGCACGGTCGCCGCCGGTGTCTCCAAGGCCCACGCGGACGTCGTCCTCATCTCCGGCCACGACGGCGGAACGGGCGCCTCCCCGCTGACCTCCCTCAAGCACGCGGGCGGACCCTGGGAGCTCGGCCTCGCCGAGACCCAGCAGACCCTGCTGCTCAACGGCCTGCGCGACCGCATCGTCGTGCAGACCGACGGCCAGCTCAAGACGGGCCGCGACGTCGTCATCGCCGCGCTGCTCGGCGCCGAGGAGTTCGGTTTCGCGACCGCGCCGCTCGTCGTCTCCGGCTGCGTCATGATGCGCGTCTGCCACCTGGACACCTGCCCGGTCGGCATCGCCACGCAGAACCCGGTGCTGCGCGAGCGGTTCGCCGGCAAGGCCGAGTACATCGTCAACTTCTTCAAGTTCATCGCCGAAGAGGTCCGCGAGATCCTCGCCGAGCTCGGCTTCCGCACCATCGAGGAGGCCGTCGGCCACGCCGAGAACCTCGACGTGGAGCGCGCCATCACCCACTGGAAGGCGCAGGGCCTGGACCTGTCCCCGCTCTTCTACGTGCCCGAACTGCCCGAGGGCGCGGCGCTGCACCAGGTCATCGAGCAGGACCACGGCCTGGAGAAGGCGCTCGACAACGAGCTGATCAAGCTCGCCGCCGACGCGCTGGCCGCGGACTCCGCGACCGACGCCCAGCCGGTCCGCGCCCAGGTCGCGATCCGCAACATCAACCGCACGGTCGGCACCATGCTCGGCCACGAGGTGACGAAGAAGTTCGGCGGCGCGGGCCTGCCCGACGACACCATCGACATCACCTTCACGGGCTCGGCCGGCCAGTCCTTCGGCGCCTTCCTGCCGCGCGGCGTCACGCTGCGCCTGGAGGGCGACGCCAACGACTACGTCGGCAAGGGCCTCTCCGGCGGCCGGGTGATCGTCCGTCCCGACCGGGGCGCCGACCACCTCGCCGAGTACTCGACCATCGCGGGCAACACCATCGCGTACGGCGCGACGGGCGGCGAGCTCTTCCTGCGCGGCCGCACCGGCGAGCGCTTCTGCGTCCGCAACTCCGGCGCGACGGTGGTCTCCGAGGGCGTGGGCGACCACGGCTGCGAGTACATGACCGGCGGTCACGCGGTCGTCCTCGGCGAGACGGGCCGCAACTTCGCGGCCGGCATGTCCGGCGGTGTCGCGTACGTGATCGACCTCGACCGCGACAACGTGAACGTCGGCAACGTGGACGCCGTCGAGCAGCTCGACGACACCGACAAGCAGTGGCTGCACGACGTCGTGCGCCGCCACGCGGAGGAGACCGCCTCGACGGTCGCCGAGAAGCTGCTCGCCGAGTGGCCCGTGTCCGTGGAGCGCTTCAGCAAGATCATTCCCAGCACCTACAAGGCAGTGCTCGCCGCCAAGGACGCCGCCGAGCGAGCCGGACTCGACGAGTCCGAGATCACCGAGAAGATGATGGAGGCGGCGACCAATGGCTGATCCCAAGGGCTTTCTGAACCACGGCCGTGAGGTCGCCAGGTCCCGGCCGGTCGAGGAGCGCCTCAAGGACTGGAACGAGGTCTACGTTCCGGGCTCGCTGCTCCCGATCATCTCCAAGCAGGCCTCGCGCTGCATGGACTGCGGCATCCCGTTCTGCCACAACGGCTGTCCGCTGGGCAACCTGATCCCCGAGTGGAACGACTTCGCGTACCGCGAGGACTGGCAGGCCGCCTCCGAGCGCCTGCACGCCACGAACAACTTCCCGGAGTTCACGGGCCGGCTGTGCCCCGCCCCGTGCGAGTCGGCGTGTGTGCTCGGCATCAACCAGCCCGCCGTGACCATCAAGAACGTCGAGGTCTCGATCATCGACAAGGCGTGGGACACGGGCGACGTCGCCCCGCAGATCCCCGAGCGTCTGTCGGGCAAGACCGTCGCGGTCATCGGTTCCGGTCCCGCAGGTCTCGCCGCCGCCCAGCAGCTCACGCGCGCCGGTCACACGGTCGCGGTGTACGAGCGCGCCGACCGCGTCGGCGGCCTGCTGCGCTACGGCATCCCCGAGTTCAAGATGGAGAAGCGGCACATCAACCGCCGCATCGAGCAGATGCGCGCGGAGGGCACCCGCTTCCGCACGGGCATCGAGATCGGCCGTGACCTCAAGGCGACGGACCTGCGCAAGCGGTACGACGCCGTGGTCATCGCCGCCGGCGCGACGACCGCCCGTGACCTGCCCGCCCCCGGGCGGGAGCTGAACGGCATCCACCAGGCCATGGAGTACCTGCCGCTGGCCAACAAGGTGCAGGAGGGCGACTTCGTGGCGCCCCCGATCACGGCCGAGGGCAAGCACGTCGTGGTCATCGGCGGCGGCGACACGGGCGCGGACTGCGTGGGCACCGCCCACCGTCAGGGCGCGGCCTCGGTCACGCAGCTGGAGATCATGCCGCGGCCGGGCGAGGAGCGGAACCCGGGCCAGCCCTGGCCGACGTTCCCGATGCTCTACAAGGTCACCTCCGCGCACGAGGAGGGCGGTGAGCGGGTCTACTCCGTCAACACCACCCACTTCGAGGGCGACGAGGACGGCAACGTCCAGTGGCTGCACCTCGTCGAGGTCGAGTTCACCGGCGGTAAGCTGAACCAGAAGCCGGGCACGGAGCGCAAGATCCCCGCCCAGCTGGTGACGCTGGCCATGGGCTTCACCGGCACGGACGTCGAGAACGGCGTGGTCTCCCAGTTCGGCCTGGAGCTCGACGAGCGCGGCAACATCGCCCGCGACGCCGACTTCGCGACCAACGTTCCCGGCGTGTACGTCGCCGGTGACGCGGGCCGCGGCCAGTCCCTCATCGTCTGGGCCATCGCGGAGGGCCGCTCGGCCGCCCGCGGTGTCGACCGCTTCCTCACCGGAGCGAGCGACCTGCCGGCCCCGATCCGCCCGACGGACCGTTCGCTGATGGCCTGACCCCTGGAACCGTGACCTGACGGTCACTCAAGAACGTCCCGTACAAAGGCGTACGGAACACGAGACGGCGCCTGCCTCCCTGTCCCCGACCGGACGACCTGGCAGGCGCCGCCGCATGCCCGCATGCTTCCCGGGGCCGACTCGCCCCGGGGCCGGAGAAGTTCACCGCGGCGCCCTCGGCGCGGGTACCCGTCTCGCCGCGCGGGCAGGGGAATCGGGCATGTCGCGAAGGCGGTTGTGCGCGCCGAGGCGGAGGCGCGCGCCGAGGCGGAGGGGGCGAGCCGGGCGGGTGCCCGGGCCGGGCCCGGTGCGCCGAGTCGGGCGCGGCGAACCGGCGGGCCGAGCGGGATGCGGCGAGGTCCCGTGCTACGGCACGCGGTAGGTCTCGCCGTACACCTTCCACTCCAGCGGTGTGTGCAGGTCGAGGTTCCCGTCGTACAGGAACTGGCGCTGGGCCGTGTCGATGCGGGTGGTGTCCCGGTCCGGGTTCTTGGACTTCATCGCCTCGCGGCGGATGTCCAGGAAGATGTCGAGGTACGACTTCTCCTCGCCGCCCTCCGACGGGAGGTCCGCCTCGCGCATGGCGCGCTCGCGCAGCCCGTAGAAGCTGTTGTCGCCGGTGCCGGGCCCGTGCAGCACCATGGCGTCGTAGTAGATGAACTGGCCGAGCGTGCCGAGGCCGTCGAGCTTGGCGAGCCGGACGGCGGGGTCGAAGTACACCCGGTCGCGTTCGGAGTCCTGGGCCTCGCGGAAGGCGGCGACCGTGGCCTCGTGGCGCCAGGCCGCGGGGAAGCCCGGGTCCAGGCCCTCGTGGGAGTCCGTGCCGTCGACCTCGCGCAGGGCCGGGAGATAGCGGGCGAGCCCGTTGTCCGGGTGCGCCTCGGTGTACCGCTCGACGAGGATGAGCAGGTCGTGGGTGCCGGTGCAGAAGCCGACGATGCCCGCCGTGTAGCCCTGGCCGTCGCCGATGTCCTCGATGTAGCCGTACGCCTCGTGCCACTTCAGCGTGGAGTTCTCGGCACTGGCCACGAGCTGCTGGGCCAGCTCCTTCTTCCGGGGAGCGGCGAGGCCCGGCGGCAGATCGGCGACGACCTCGTCGTCGGCCGCCCGCTCGGCGTCGGCCTTGGCCTTCGCGCGGGCCTGCTGCGAGACGGACGCCGGGCGCTTGGCGTCGGCCGTGGCCGGGTGCTCGGGCGTGGCGAAGTAGACCGCCGCCGTGACCACCACGGGGACGACGGCGAACATCAGGCAACCCGCTCGCTTCATGACGCACAGGGTACGCAGGGACGGCGTACAGGTGTGCAGCCCGGGTAGGCCACCCGTGAGCAGGCCCGCTACACACTGTGCGCCCCTGGACACGCTACGCGTGCGCCCCCCGGAGCGCGGCAGGCTCGGGGCCAGGACAGGGCCACCGGACGCCGCCCGGGCCCCGCGGGCGCGGCGGCCCGTGGCCCCTGCCGCACCCGCCGTCCGCCCCGCTCTCCGGCCC
>NZ_JBHWVI010000188.1:0-17480 GCF_042737005.1 Streptomyces sp. NPDC060027 | reverse complement strand
CCACCGAGGCGAGCACCCGGCCCTGGTCGGAGAGGAGCAACTGCCCCTGGCCCAGGTAGGCGTTCCACTGGACCTTGACGGTGTCGGCGACGTTCAGGCGCTCCCACGGGTGGTCCGCGACGTACAGCAGGAGGTGCGCGCAGGCGTCGCCCGTGACGTCGGTCAGGCGCAGTTCGGTGCCCCGGGCCAGCACCTTGTGCGTGTAGTTGCCGCCCGCCACGGTCTCCGCCCACACCAGATGGCCCGCCTCGCAGGGCGGCGCCGGCCAGTCGCCCGCGGGGACCATGGGCATGGCCTCGGCGCGGGTTCCCTCCTGGGCGCGGGCGTGGTCGCGTGCTCCGTGTGTGGTCGCTGTCGCCATCGCGGGTCCTCCGGCTCCTGGGTCATTTCTGTCGCCCGACAGAAATTAGGGGCGGGGTGGGTCACGGCCGTGTCCCGTGTGTTGCCGCCCGGTTACCTGTCCCTCACGGAAGGCGCGCCGCGAGGGGCGGCGGGGGTCCGCGTCCCCGTGCCGCGGCCCGGGGGCCGCCGCGCGGGCCGCGGCGCTCCGGCGGCGCGCCGTGCGTGTGCGAGGATCGAACGCATGGGAACAGGTGGCGGGCGACGGGTCGGCAGGCCGCGGGCCGCGCAGCGCCCGGACAGCGGGCTGACGCCGCGGGCCGAACTGCTCGACGCCGCCGCCGAGTTGTTCACGACGCGGGGATACGCGGCCACCACCACCCGCGCGGTCGCCGAGCGGGCGGGTATGCGCCAGGCGTCCATGTACCACTACGTGTCCGGCAAGGAGGAGCTGCTCGCCGAGCTCCTGGAGTCCACGGTCACCCCCTCGCTCGCTTTCGCCCGCGAGCTCCTCGCGGACGACGCGGCGCCGGCGGAGGGCCGGCTGTGGGAGCTGTGCCGCGCCGACGTGGAAGTGCTCTGCGGGGGCCCGCACAACCTGGGCGGCCTCTATCTGCTGCCCGAGGTGCGCGCCGAACGCTTCGCCGGCTTCCATGCCGTACGGGCCGAACTCAAGGACACCTACCGCCAGTTGCTGGCCGCAACGGCGGCCGGCGGCGCACTCGCCAAGAGTGAGCTGGATCTGCGGACGGATCTGCTGTTCGGGCTGATCGAGGGAGTCATCCTCGTGCACCGCTCCGATCCGCAGCGCCCGGTGTCGGCCTTCGCCGAGGCCACGGCGGACGCGGCGCTGCGCATCGCCGGAATCTGAGGGACTTCACCGCCGCCGCACCCCGGAGAGGCGTGGATCTCGCATGCCCGGATGCCATCACGCACCGTGTGCGCATGGAGGCGCAGCGTGCAAATGGGGCCGAGGGTACTCCAGTCGCCTGGGCGATTTCAGGTGCTTGCTGAATATGACACAGCGATGATCCGGTCGGACTAAGCTCGCCCGCAGCGCACCGAGTTGGGATGTATTCGTGCGCTTGTTCCCAAAAGTTCCGAAGATCACGTTTGATCCGTGCCGATCCATGCCGTTTCCCCCACAAACCTCCCCCACCCCAGCCGACTTGTCTCAGAGGGCATACATGGTGAGTGTTCAATCGCCTCCCGGTGGCCGTGAACTTCCCTACGCGCGCGTGCTGTTGCTGCCGGCCATACTGATGGCCGCGGCGACCGGCGCCGCCGTCGCCGCGGTGACGGAGCCGGCCCGGGCCGCGGTCGCCCTGTGCGGTGGCTTCGCCACCCTGCTGGTCATCGCGATCGGCGGCGAAGCCGTCCGCCGCGGCCGGGTCGCCCGTGAGCTGCGGGCCGACTTCGCGAGCCGCACCGCCTCCCTGGAACAGCGCATCGCCGCGCACGATCAGGAGATCGTGCGCTTCACCCGGGAGATCCTTCCGTACGCGCTCGACCGACTGCACGACGGAGATTCACCCTCGGAGGTGGTCCGCACCCTGGGCCGCGGCACACCGGAGTACCGCGAAATCCCCAAGTCCCAGCAGGACTTGCTCAAGAAGCTGCTCAAGATCGTCGACGTCGAGGAGTCGATGCGCGACGCCGCGCAGCGCTCCTTCGTCAACATCGCCCGGCGCGTCCAGGCCATCGTCCACCAGCAGAACAACGAACTCCGTGAGATGGAGGAGGACCACGGGCGCAACCCGGAGGTCTTCGACGACCTGCTGCGCATCGACCACGGCACCGCGCTGATCGGCCGGCTCGCCGACTCCATCGCCGTGCTCGGCGGTGGCCGCCCCGGCCGCCAATGGCCCGAAGCCGTACCGCTGTTCAGCGTGCTGCGCGGCGCGATGTCCCGCATCCTGGAGTACCGGCGCATCGAGCTGCACAACATCGTCGACATCGCCGTCAACGGTGTCTCCGTCGAACCGCTCATCCACGCCCTGGCCGAGCTCCTCGACAACGCCACCCGGTACTCACCGCCCCACACCAAGGTGCATGTCACCGCGATCGAGGTGCAGACCGGCATCGCCATCGAGATCGAGGACGGCGGCGTCAGCCTCAGCGACGAGGCCCGCGGCAAGATCGAGGAGCTGCTCCGGCTGGCCGCGGCGGGCGTCGACCCGAACGTCATGGGCCAGGCGCCCCGGCTCGGCATGGCCGTCGTCGGACGACTCGCGCAGATGTACAGCATGCAGATCTCGCTGCGGCAGTCCGCGTACGGCGGTGTCCGCGCCGTCCTCGTCGCACCGCGCGCCATGCTCACCCATGACTTCGCCCCCGGTCTCGCGCACGGCATCGGAGTCAACTCCGTGGCCGGTATCGACAACGGCGGGGTCGAGGGGCCGGCGCGCAAGCCCAAGAAGCGCCGGCCGACCACAGGCCCGCGTATCCCCTCGTCGAGCGGCGACCCCCGCGAGGACGACGTCCCGGTGGTCACGGAGTGGACGCCGGGCGGCCTGCCGCAGCGCCGCAGCCGCGTCAAGGTCCCGCTCAGCCAGCGGTACGCCGAGGCGCGCGCCGAGCAGGAGGCCGCCGAGGCCACCGGCGTTCCGTCCGTGTGGACGCCCGAACCCGCGCCCGAGGAGAAGGAACCCGAACCCGGCCTGTGGGTCGAGGCGTTCATGAACGGACTCAAGGGCGACCCGGACCCGACCGCGTTCCGTACGGACAACCAGCCGGCCCCTGCCGAGGGCGACGACGAGGGGGACCTCAAGTGATCCAGCAACGAGCCAACTTCGACTGGATGCTCAAGGATCTCGCCGACGGAGTGCCGGGCATCCAGCAGATCGTGGTGCTCTCCGCCGACGGACTGCGCATCGCCCGCTACGGCGGCGACCCGGACGCGGCCGACCGGGTCGCCGCGGCCTGCGCGGGCCTGCAGAGCCTGGCCGGAGCCGTCGCGGGCGAGATCCCCAAGAGCGACGGCCGGATGCGGATGGTCATCATCGAGATCAACGGCGGCTACTTCTATCTGATGTCGGCCGGAGCCAACGCCTACCTCGCGGTGCTCGCCAACCAGACCGCGGAACCGGGGCTGATGAGCAACCGCATGCGCGACCTCGTCGTACGGATCGGCGCCCATCTGACGAGTCCGCCGAGGCGCAACGGGCAGACCGTATGACTCCTCCGCAACGCCGGCGGCGCCAACCCAAGGAGCTGCCTCCTGAACCCCCCGCAGCGGGTTCCTCCCCCTCGGGCCCGGAAGGTTCCGAGGGGGAGGACAAGCCGAAGAACCCCGAGCGGCTGTACGTGCTCACGGGCGGCGGTGAGGGCGGCGACCGGGCCGAACTCGACCTGGTCACGCTGGTCGTCGCACGCGCCGCCGAGCCGCCGCCCGCCGCCCAGCCGGAGCAGTCGGCCCTGCTGCGGCTGTGCAAGGCCCCTTTGTCCGTGGCCGAGATCTCGGCCTATCTCAATCTGCCGTTCAGCGTGGTGACCGTCCTGCTCACCGAGCTTCTGACGGCCGAACTGGTGAAGGCGCGCGCCCCGATCGTCCGTCAGGCGCTCCCCGACCGTTCCCTCCTCGAAGCGGTGATGCATGGACTTCAAAAGCTCTGACACCATCACGGGCCCTCGTGCCGAGGACCACCTGCCGCACACCGCACAGGCGGCGGTGAAGATCGTGATCGTGGGCGGCTTCGGAGTCGGCAAGACGACCATGGTGGGCTCCGTCAGCGAGATCAAGCCGCTGACGACCGAGGAGACCATGACGCAGGCCGGCATCGGAGTCGACGACAACTATGGTTCCGAGACCAAGACGGCCACCACCGTGGCCATGGACTTCGGCCGGATCTCCATCACGGACCAGCTGGTGCTCTACCTGTTCGGCACACCGGGCCAGGAACGCTTCTGGTTCCTGTGGAACGGCCTGTTCGAGGGCGCGCTCGGCGCGGTCGTCCTGATCGACACCCGCCGTCTGGAAGTCAGCTTCGACGTGATCGGCCGCCTGGAGGAGCGCGGTGTTCCGTTCGTCATCGCGATAAACGACTTCCCCGACGCGCCCCGGTACCCGGTCGAGGACCTGCGGGCCGCACTCGACCTGGCCGAGGAGATCCCGATCGTCAAATGCGACGCGCGCCGCAGGGCCTCGAGCCGGGACACCTTGATGACGCTGATGCGGTTCCTGCATTCGCTGGCGATGACTTCGGCGCGCGTCTGAACGCCGTACCGTGAACGGCACCCCGCGTCAACTCCCCATCCACAGAACGTATTTCAGCTTCGGAGCGATCATTGTGACGACTGAATCCCACTCTTCGACCGGCACGGAAGAACCCCCGTTCGGCCCGCCCCCCGGCTGCCCCGCCCACGGTGCCGGCGCCGGCACCGGCTTCGGACCCGGCGGGCTGCGCCGTCTGTACGGGCCCGAGGCGGAGGACCTGGGTGCGCTGTACGAGAAGCTCCGCGCCGAACACGGCGCCGTCGCACCCGTGTTACTCCACAACGACCTGCCGATCTGGGTCGTCCTCGGCCACGCCGAGAACCTGCACATGGTCAGCACGCCCGCGCACTACGCGCGCGACAGCCGGCTGTGGACCGCCGTCCAGGACGGCACGGCGGGCGCCGACCACCCGCTCGCCCCGCACATCGCCTGGCAGCCCATCTGCGCCCACGCCGAGGGCGACGAGCATCTGCGGCTGCGCGGAGCGGTCACCGGCGCCATGACGACCATCGACTTCCGCAGCCTGCGGCGCTACATCAACCGCGCGACGCAGCGCCTGGTCAACGAGTTCTGCGAACTCGGCGAGGCCGACCTGGTCGGGCAGTTCGCCGAGCATCTGCCGATGTCCGTGCTCTGCGAGATCATCGGCATGCCCGAGGACTACAACGACCGCATGGTGCAGGCCACCCGTGACCTGCTCAAGGGCACCGAGACCGCGATCGCCAGCAACGAGTACGTCATGAGCGTGCTGACGCAGCACACCCTTCGGCGCCGCGCGGCGCCCGAGGAGGACTTCACCAGCCATCTCATCAACCACCCGGCCCGGCTCACCGACGACGAGGTCGCCCAGCACCTGCGGCTGGTGCTGCTCGCCGCGTACGAGGCCACCGCCAACCTCATCGCCAACGTGCTGCGCATGGTGCTCACCGATCCGCGCTTTCGTGCCCAGCTGAACGGCGGGCAGCTGACCGTGCCCGAGGCGGTCGAGCAGTCCCTGTGGGACGAGCCGCCGTTCAGCGCCGTCCTCGGCTACTTCGCCAAGCAGGACACGGAGCTGGGTGGCCAGCGCATCCGCAAGGGCGACGGCCTGCTGTTCGGGATCGCGCCGGGCAACGTCGACCCCCGGATCCGTCCCGACCTGGACGCCGGTATGCAGGGCAACCGCTCCCACCTCGCCTTCGGCGGCGGTCCCCACGAGTGCCCGGGCCAGGACATCGGCCGTGCCATCGCCGATGTCGGCGTCGACGCCCTGCTGCTGCGGCTGCCGGACGTCGAACTCGACTGCGACGAGAACGACCTGCGCTGGCGGGGATCCATGTCGTCGCGCCACCTCGTCGATCTGCCCGTGCGGTTCGAGCCCAGGCCGACGCAGGAGGTCACGCAGCGGCCCTCCGTCCGCGCGCTGCCCGCGCAGCGGTCCCACTGGCAGGTCACGACGGACGGTCCGGCGCCGGCCGCGCCCGCTCCCCAGCCGGTGGCCCCGCCGGCCCCGCCGGCCGCTCCGGCCGCCGAGCCCGCCCACCGGCTCGGAGCCTGGCAGCGCCTCCTGCGGTGGTGGCGCGGCTACTGATCCCCGGCGGGCCCGGCCGACCACGTGCCGTACGAGGTCCAGGCCTCCAGCATCCGTCCACTGGCGAACCGGTGGGCCAGCCCGGTGACCGGATCGGTGAACTCCAGTGCCCGCGCCAGCAGTTGCAGCGGACGCCGGAAGTCGCCGGCCGGCACCGGACCGGTCACCACCGGGTACAGCGGATCGCCGAGGATGGGGACCCCCAACGCGCTCATGTGCACCCGGAGTTGATGGGTCTGCCCGGTACGGGGAGTCAGCCGGTAGCGCCCCAGTCCGCCCCGGTGCTCGACCAGTTCGATCCGGCTGACCGCGTTCGTCTCGCCCGCCACCTCCCGCGCGGCCATCACCCCGCGTTCCTTGAGGATGCGGCTGCGGACCGTGCGCGGCAGCCCGAGACCGGGGTCGTACGGGGCCACGGCCTCGTACTCCTTGCCGACCAGCCGGTCGCGGAACAGCGACTGGTAGGCGCCGCGTTCCCCGGGCCGTACGGTGAACAGCACGAGCCCGGCGGTGAGCCGGTCGAGGCGGTGCGCGGCGCCCAGCTCCGGGAGGCCCAGCTCCCGGCGCAGCCGGGCGAGGGCCGTCTCGGCGACATGGCTGCCACGCGGTGTGGTGGCGAGGAAGTGCGGCTTGTCGGCGACGACGATGTGCTCGTCCCGGTACACCACGTCCAGCGGGAACGGCACCGGCTCCTCGTCCGGCAGCTCCCGGTGGAACCAGAGGAACATCCCCGGCGCGTAGGCGGCTTCGGCGGTCAGCGGCCGGCCGCCCTCCCCGACGATCAGTCCCTCGTCGATCATCGCGTCGATGACCCCGTCGCCCGCCGCGAGCCGCTCCACCAGATGCTCCCGCACGGTGGACCAGCTCCCCTCCCGCGGCAGTCTGAGCCGCACGGGGTCGACCCCGTGGCGCTGCGGGAGGGGAGAGGGCGGGATCCGGGGCTTGCGTCTCACCTGGTCAAGCGTACGAGGCCGGGACCACCTCGGGAGACTCCGGCGCCGTCGCCCGCGCCCTGTAGGCCCGGTACCCCACGCCGGCGACGAGCGTCACGGCGAGGAACAGCACGGTGAACCACTGGAAGTACCAGTGCCCGCCCGCCGGGTCGTACACCGCGGCGCGCGGCCAGGCCAGGTTGACCGTCATGAAGAGGCCGTAGACGAGGGCGAGCGCGTTGACGGGGATGCCCCAGCGGCCGAGGGAGAAGAGCGGCGCGCCCGTCTCGTCGGTGCCGTCCGCGGTGAACTGCCCGCGCAGCCGCCGGACCAGCAGCGGTCCGGTGACCATCGCGTACGCGAGGTACAGCATCACGATGCAGGTGGTGCCGATCGCCAGGAACGCGTCCGGGGAGGCGAAGTTGAGGAGCAACAGGGCGGCCGCGAGGACGCCGACGACCAGGGCGGGGGCGCTCGGCATGCCGGTGCGCGGGTCGACCTTGGCGAGACGGCCGGAGAAGGGGAGCTGGTTGTCGCGGGCCATCGAGAAGAGCATGCGGCACGCGGCGGTCTGGATCGCCAGGGTGGCCACCGCGACGGCCACCACCACATCGGCGAGCAGCGCCCGGCCGACCCCGTCGCCGAGGCTGCTGGTCAGGACGTAGCTCAGGCCGTCGACACCCAGGCGGCCGTTCGTGAGACTCGGGGCGGCGAGCAGTCCGCCGAGCACGATGAGCCCGCCGAGCAGACCCGCCGCGCCGAGCGCGGTGAGGATCGTCCGGGGCGCGGTGCGCCGCGGGTTGTGGGTCTCCTCGCTCATCTCGCCGGCGCTGTCGAAGCCGATCATCACGTACGCGGCCATGAACGAGCCCACCATCAGGGCACCGAGCAGACCCGTGCCGCCCTCGCCGGTGTGGAAGGTGATGCCGGGGGAGCGCTCGGAGTGGGTGAACAGCAGCACGATGATCAGGACCGCGCCGATGATCTCCGCGGTGACGCCGATCCGGTTGACCGCGGACATCACGCGGTTGTCGAGGATGTTCACCAGCGTGGTCAGGACGAGCAGGACCACGCCCAGGACGGCCGCGTTGGCCGCGCCGTCGGGGCTGGTCGGGGCCGGATCGTCGCCGATCAGCTGGAAGCCCGACCAGATCGCGGGCAGGACCATCTGCAGGGCGAGTGCCGCCGCGGCGACCACCACGATCTGTCCGATCACCATGATCCAGCCGGCGAACCAGCCGAAGGAGAGGTTCGACAGACGCGAGGACCACTGGTAGATCGCGCCGGAGATCGGATAGCGCGCGGCCAGTTCCGCGAAGCACGCGGCGACCGCGAGCTGGCCGATCAGCACGGCCGGCCAGGTCCAGAAGAAGACCGGGCCGCCGAAGGCGTACCCGAAGGCGAAGAACTGGAAGACCGTCGTGAGGACGGAGATGAAGGAGAACCCGGCGGCGAACGAGGCGTACCGGCCGAGGCTGCGGTGCAGCTCCTGGCGGTAGCCGAACTCGGTCAGGGAGCGGTCGTCGGGGGACTCGGGCGGATCGGGGCGTACGTCGGAGGGGGCGGTGGTGGTCACGGCGGCACCTGCCTTCGGCGCGGAAGGGTGAGCGGGATTCCTGTCGGGTGACAGAAATTAGGGAGACCCTGTTTCACCCGCGTGACGCGGCCGTGTCGGCGGCGGGCCGAAGTCCTCACGCGCTTGCCGTCCGCGCTCCGACGCGATACATCGTGTGTATTGACGCGTGTTCTGGATACGCGATATGTTCGGCTACGGATATTCGGAGACGAGTCGAGAGGCGTGATGGCGATGAAGCGACGCAAGCTGAGCAACCCGCTGGCGCTCGCCGTCATGACGACGCTCTGGCAGCGGCCGATGCATCCGTACGAGATCGCCCAGACGTTGCGCCGTCAGGGCAAGGACACCAGCACGAAGATCAATTACGGCTCGCTGTACACGGTCGTGCAGAACCTGGAGAAGCACGGCTTCGTCGAAGTCACCGATGTGGAGCGGCAGGGCAACCGTCCGGAGCGCACGATCTACGGCATCACCGAGGCCGGGCGCGAGGAGATGACCGAGTGGCTCTCCGACCTGATGGCCGTCCCGGCCCGCGAGTACCCGATCTTCGAGACCGCGCTCTCGCTGATGGGGGTACTGCCTCCCGACGAGGTCGCGCGGCTGCTCGCGGAGCGCCTCAACTCCCTGGAAGTGCAGGCCGCGAGCGCCCGCGGCGGCCTGGAGAAGCTGTACGAGACGCTGCCCCGCATCTTCCTCGTGGAGAGCGAGTACCAGCTGCACATGGTCGAGGCGCAGGCGGAGTGGGTCCGGGGCTTCCTCAAGGAGCTCAGGGAAGGCACCCTGCCCGGCGTCAAGGAGTGGCGGAGCTTCCACGAGACGGGGGAGATCCCGCCCGAGTTCCAGGACTTGGAGGAACGCCCCTTCGAGCAGTGACCCGAAGAGAGAACAGACCCCGGCGGGACTGTTGCACCAGTCCCGCCAGGGTCTCGAACCCCGAACTGAATCCGCCGTGCGGCAGTTCCAGGCGATCGAGGTGCGGCACACCCAGGATAGCCCGGCGCTCTTCACGCGGATCGGATCGGCAGTCACCCGAGATCACTCGGGAATCCGAGATCACCCGGCTTCACGCCGGGCACCCGCTCACTTGGGAGAGCAGCTGTCATGAGCAGTACTCGTGCGCCCGCGGTAGAGGCGCGTCAGCTCGTCAAGACCTATCCCGGTGACGTCACCGCGCTCAGCGGTATGGACCTCACCGTCGAGCAGGGCACCGTCCTCGGCCTCCTCGGCCCGAACGGCGCCGGCAAGTCCACCACCGTCAAGATCCTCACCACCCTGGCCCGCCCCGACTCGGGCACCGCCACCGTCGCGGGCCACGACGTACTGCGCCACCCGGACCGCGTCCGGCGCGCGATCGGCGTGGTCGCGCAGAGCTCGGGCACCGACCCGGCGGCGACCGGGAGGGAGAACCTCCGGCTCCAGGGCAGGCTCTACGGCCTGAAGGGCGCGGGCCTGGACCGTCGGGTCGACGAACTCCTGGAGCGGTTCACCCTCGCCGACGCCGCGCGACGCCCGGTGAAGGGCTACTCGGGCGGTATGCGGCGGCGCCTGGACGTGGCGCTCGGCCTGGTCCACCGCCCCGAGGTGCTCTTCCTCGACGAGCCCACCACCGGACTCGACCCCGAGGCGCGCACCGCGATGTGGGACGAGATCACCCGGCTCGCCGGCGACGAGGGCCTGACCATCCTGCTGACCACGCACTACCTCGAAGAGGCCGACCGGCTCGCCGAGCGCGTCGCCATCGTCGACCGCGGCCGTGTCGTCGTCGAGGGCACCCCGGACGAGCTGAAGGGCGAACTGCGCGGCGACGCCGTCCACGTGGAACTGCGCGAGGCGGTCGGGGAGGCCGGCCGTACGCTGTTGGAGGGCGCCCTCGGCGGACTGTCGGGCGTGCATCAGGTGCTGCTCGACGGGCGGCGGATCAGTGTCCGCGCCGACGACGGCGGTGCCGCGGTGCCCGCGCTCCTGGCGGCGCTGGAGCGGGCCGGGGTCGGGGTCGCCGCCGCGACCGTCGCCCGTCCCTCGCTCGACGACGTCTACCTCCGCTACGCGGGCCGCCGTTACGCGGAGGCCGAGGCGGAAGGCGCCCGCTCCTTCGTCCTCGCCGGAGGTGCCCGATGAGCACGGCCGTTTCGCAGACCTGGTACATGACGCAGCGTCAACTCATGGTGCTGGCACGCCAGCCCGCGTACGCGATCATCACCCTGATCCAGCCGGTGATCTGGCTCTTCCTGTTCGGCGCTCTCTTCAGGAAGGTCGTCGAGCTGGGCGGCTTCGGCACCACCTCGTACCTGGACTACCTGGTGCCGGGGGTGGTCGTGATGAGCGCCCTCAGCTCCAACATGTGGGCCGGAATGGGCACGTTGGAGGAGATCCAGCGGGGCACGCTCAACCGCTTCCTGACCACGCCGGTCAGCCGGGCCGCGCTGATGAACGGCAACGTCGTCAACAACGGCCTGATCACCGCCCTGCAGTCCGTCGTGATCGTGCTGCTCGGGCTCGCCGGGGGCGCCGACTACCCCGGCGGCATCGGCGGCGTGGCGATCCTGGTCCTCGCCTCCGTCCTGCTCGGTACGGTCTTCGGCGCCCTGTCCAACGCGCTCGGCATGCTGGTGCGGGAGCGGGAGTCGATCATCGGCATCAACACCTTCCTGCTGCTGCCGCTGACGTTCCTCTCCAGCGCCTTCATGGCGCCGTCCCAGATGCCCGGCTGGATGCGGCACATCGCCGACTTCAACCCGCTCGACTGGGCGATGGTCGCGGGCCGTTCGGCGATGTCCGAGCACCCCGACTGGGGTGACGTGCTCAGCCGGTCCGGCGCGCTGCTCGCGCTCGCGGTGGCGGCGGTCTGGCTGTCGATCCGCACGTTCCGGTCGTACCAGCGGTCGGTCTAGTCCGCGGGCCGGCGGCCGGTCGCGCCCACCGGCGGTTGCCGACGGGACGATGGGCGGCGGTCGACCCGGCCCCCGGCCGTCCGTACGTACGTCAGGAGGCGGCCCCGCGATGTGCGGGTCCGCCTCCTGGTGACGTACGGGGTGTGACCGGGCGTCAGGCCGACGCCTCCTGCTCCGCCTCCACCTGGGCGTTCCACGCGCGCTTCGACGCCTGCCAGCCGTCCTCGTTGTGGCCGAGGCGCCAGTAGCCGGAGATGGACAGGGCCTCGCGGGCGATCTCCCGCTCGACCCGCAGCAGTTGGCGCAGCTCCTTCACGAAGCCCGCCTCGCCGTGCACGAACGCGTGCACCCGGCCCTCCGGGAACTCCAGTCCGCGTATGGCCTCCACCAGGGCCGTGCCCACGGGCCGGTCACCGCGGTGCAGCCAGACGACCTCCGCGTCGGAGTCGATCTTCTGCTCCTCCTCGGGTCCGGAGACCTCGACGAAGGCGCGGACGACGGCGCCGTCGGGCAGCGACTCCAGGGCGGCGGCGATCGCGGGCAGCGCGCTCTCGTCACCGGCGAGCAGATGCCAGTCGGCACTCGTGTCGGGCGCGTAGGCGCCACCGGGGCCCATGAACCGGACGACCTCGCCCGGCTGCACCCGCAGAGCCCACGGCCCGGCGAGTCCCTCGTCGCCGTGCACCACGAAGTCCAGTGTCAGCTCGCGCACTTCGGGGTCCCACGCGCGCACGGTGTACGTCCGTGTCACCGGCCACTGTTCGCGCGGGAACTCCTCGCGAATGCGCTCCAGGTCGAAGGGCTCGGGATAGGTGACGCCCTCGGCGCCGAACAGCAGCTTCACATAGTGATCGGTGCTGGTACCCGCGGCGAACTCCGCCAGGGCGTCGCCTCCCAGCACGACCCGTTGCATGTGGGGGGTCAGCCGCTCGGTCCGCACCACCTTCGCGGAGTGGGGTTTCCGGGGCTTGCGTTCCGGGCGCTCTGCCATGGCTGCCTCCTGATTCACATGCTTAGGCTTACCTAAGTTAGCACCTCTTCCTCTGCGGCACCTATGTAGGAACCGGTACCAGTCATGTCAGAAGCGTTCAACTATGCCTGCAGTGTGGTGAGCAGGCGGTGCAGTGAACCGCCCAGACCCCAGCGCGCGGCCAGTTCGTCCAGCGCGCCCGGATCGCGCGGCGCGTGCGGCAGCGCCGTGTCCACCTCGGGCAGCGGCACGTCACCGGCGACCTTGACGACCGTCGGCGCCACGGCGACGTACGGCCGCGACTCGTCGAGACGCCTGCGCTGGGACGGGGTCAGCCTGGCCTTCGGGTCGTCGACCGCGGCCATGATCCCGGCCAGGTCACCGAACTCCGCGAGCAGTTTGGCCGCCGTCTTCTCCCCGATGCCGGGCACGCCGGGCAGTCCGTCGCTCGGGTCGCCGCGCAGCAGCGCCAGATCCGCGTACCCCGGACCGTCCACGCCGTACTTCTCGCGCAGCCAGGCCTCGTCGGTGAGCTGGAGGGTGCCGACGCCCTTGAGGGGATACAGCACGCGCACCCCCCGCTTGTCGTCGACGAGTTGATACAGGTCGCGGTCGCCGGTGACGATGTCGACCGGGCCCGTGGCGCGTCCGGTGAACGTGCCGATCACGTCGTCCGCCTCGTACCCCTCGACCCCCACGCGCGCGATGCCCAGCGCGTTCAGGACGGCCTCGATCACGGGAACCTGCGGGGAGAGCGTGTCCGGCACCTCCTCCTCGTCCGGACCGACCTCGGTCTCCACCGCGACCCGGTGCGCCTTGTAGGACGGAATCAGGTCGACCCGCCACCGCGGACGCCAGTCCGCGTCCATGCACGCCACCAGATCGTCGGGGCGATGGTCCTTGACCAGGCGGTCGATGAATTCCAGCAGCCCGCGCACGGCGTTCACCGGTGTGCCGTCCGGGGCCCTCACGGATTCCGGCATGCCGAAATAGGCGCGGAAGTACAGCGAGGCGGTGTCGAGAAGCATGAGTCGTCGAGTCTGCTGTGTCACGTTCCGCATCATGCCGTACGCCACTGACAGTGACCTGGACCACTCCCGTGTTTGCTCCGTGTAAGCGGGGGCAGGCGCCGCCTCTGAACGGACTCGGTTGTGCATTCAACCGTCACCAGCCGTCGGGAACATCGAAAGCGTTCGTTCAGCCCGTTCCCCACGTTCGAACGAGAGGCACACGTGTCATCCAGGCTTGAGGCCGACCATCTGTACAAGGTGTTCGGAAGACGATCGGAAGCGGCCGTGGAGCGGCTCCGTCAGGGGGCCGACCGTGAGGAACTGCGCGCCGACGGCACCACCGCCGCCGTGATCGACGCGTCCTTCACGGTGGAGCCGGGGCAGATCTTCGTCGTCATGGGCCTGTCCGGATCCGGCAAGTCCACGTTGCTGCGCATGCTCAACGGACTGCTGGAGCCGACCGCGGGGCACGTGCGCTTCGACGGCCAGGACCTCACCGCGCTCAGCGGGCGTGAACTGCGCGAGGTCCGCTCCCGGAAGATCAGCATGGTCTTCCAGCACTTCGCGCTGTTCCCGCACCGCAGCGTGCTGGAGAACGCCGCCTACGGCCTGGAGGTCCAGGGAGTACCGGCCGCCGAGCGCAGGGAACGCGCGACCACGGCCCTCGAACTGGCCGGACTCGCCGGCTGGGAGAAGTCCTGGCCCGACGAACTGTCCGGCGGTATGCAGCAGCGCGTGGGGCTCGCCCGCGCCCTCGCCACGGACGCCGATCTGCTGCTCATGGACGAGTCGTTCAGCGCGCTCGACCCGCTGATCCGCAGGGACATGCAGGACCAGCTGATCGAGCTCCAGAAGAAGCTCAAGAAGACCATCGTCTTCATCACGCACGACCTCAACGAGGCGATGCGCCTCGGCGACCGGATCGCCGTCATGCGCGACGGCCGCATCGTCCAGATCGGCACCGCCGAGGACATCCTCGTCCGGCCCGCCGACGACTACGTCGCCTCCTTCACCCAGGACGTCGACCGCTCGCGGGTGCTGACCGCGGGCGCCGTCATGGACACCGGGATACGCGGCGACGAGGCCGACTGCTCGTGCGAGACCGCCACGCCGGACACCTCCTTCGTGGATCTCTGCGCGATCAGCGCCCGTCTCTCCCATCCGGTCGCGGTCGTCGACAAGGAGCACACCCTCGTCGGGGTCGTGCCCCGGCAGCGGCTCGTCGGCTTCCTCGGCGACGAGCAGGGCACGCCCGAGCGGTGTCCCAGCCCGCGGACCGAGGAGGTGAAGGCCGGTGCCTAGGATCCCCTTCGGCGACTGGGTCAACGACGCGGTCGACTGGCTGCTGAACCACATGGCGTGGCTCTTCGACTTCCTCAAGACCGTCTTCTCGGGCACCTACGACGGCATCGACGCCGTCCTCCAGGCGCCCCACCCGCTGCTCCTCGCCGGCATCTTCGCCGTCATCGCCTTCTGGCTGCGCGGCACCTCCGCCGGTGTCCTCACCTTCGCGGGGTTCGCCTTCATCGACTCCCTCGAACTGTGGGAGGACGCGATGGTGACCCTGTCTCTGGTCCTCGTCGCGACCCTCATCGCGCTCGTCGTCTCGGTGCCCGTGGGCATCTGGGCGGCCCGCTCCGACCGGGTCAGCGGCATCGTCCGGCCGGTCCTCGACTTCATGCAGACGCTGCCCGCGATGATCTACCTCATCCCGGCGATCCTGTTCTTCGGCACCGGTGCCCCCGCCGGCATCGTCGCCACCCTGATCTTCGCGCTGGCCCCCGGCGTCCGTATGACCGAACTGGGCATCCGCCAGGTCGACAAGGACCTCGTCGAGGCCGCCGACGCGTTCGGCACCACGCCGCGCGACATCCTGCTGCGCATCCAGCTGCCGCTGGCGCTGCCCACCGTCATGGCGGGCGTCAACCAGGTCATCATGCTGGGCCTGTCCATGGCCGCCATCGCGGGCATGGTCGGCACCGGCGGTCTCGGCGGCGACGTCAACGAGGCCATCGGCCAGCTGAACGTCGGCCTCGGCTCCGAAGCGGGCGTCGCCATCGTCATCCTCGCCATCTACCTCGACCGCATGACCGGCGCGCTGGGCACCCAGGTCTCCCCGCTCGGCCGCCGCGCCGCCGCCAAGGCGCGCGCCGCGCAGGGCCTGAAGATCTGGTCGTACCGCCCCCGTCCCGTCGTGGCCATGGTGGGCGTCGTCGTCCTCGCCCTGGTCGCGGGCGGCATGGGCGTCTTCGGCGGTGCCGGATCGACCTCCACCGCGGCCGACGGCGAGAACGTCGGCCAGGGCAAGAAGGTCACCATCGGCTACATCCCGTGGGACGAGGGCGTCGCCTCCACCTTCCTCTGGCAGGAGATCCTGGAGCAGCGCGGCTTCCAGGCGGAGACCAAGCAGTTCGACGCGGGTCCGCTGTACACCTCGCTCGCCCAGGGCGACATCGACTTCGAGACCGACTCCTGGCTGCCGACCACGCACGAGCAGTACTGGAAGAAGTACGGGAAGCAGCTCGACGACCTGGGCTCCTGGTACGGCCCGACGTCCCTGGAACTGTCCGTGCCCGCCTACATGAAGGGCATCGACTCCCTGGAGGACCTCAAGGGGCGGGCCGGCACGTTCGGCGGCAAGATCACCGGCATCGAGTCCAGCGCCGGAATGATGGGCCTGCTCAAGAGCAAGGTGCTCAAGGAGTACGGGCTCGACAAGGAGTACAAGGTCGTCGACAGCTCGACGCCCGCGATGCTGGCCGAGCTGAAGCGCGCGTACGCCAAGAAGGCGCCGATCGTCGCCACTCTCTGGTCGCCGCACTGGGCCTACAGCGACTACAAACTGAAGAAGCTCAAGGACCCGAAGGGCGCCTGGGGCAAGGGTGACGGGGTGCACACCCTCTCCCGCAAGGGCTTCGCCCAGGACAACCCGGTCGTCGGCGAGTGGCTGAAGAACTTCCGGATGACCGAGAAGCAGCTGACCGGTCTCGAAGCGGAGATCAACAAGGCCGGCAAGGGCAAGCAGCAGGACGCGGTGCGCGCCTGGTTGAAGAAGAACTCCGGTGTCGTCGACAAGCTGGCCCCGGTCGAGGGTTCCGCGTCCGCCACCCCGGCCGAGGCGAAGCGCCCCCTGGATGTCGCCTGGTTCCCCTGGGACGAGGACGTCGCCGTCACCTACCTCTGGAAGAACGTGCTGGCCCGGCGCGGCTACACGCTCAACCTCAAGCAGATGGACGTCGGTCCGGTCTACACCGGTCTCGCCTCCGGTGACCTCGACCTCAACTTCGACGCCTGGCTGCCGTACGCCCAGTCCAACTACTGGGAGCAGCACAAGAACGACCTGAAGGACCTGGGTACGTGGTACGAGCCGACCTCACTGGAGATCGCCGTCCCCTCGTACGTGAAGGACGTCAAGTCCCTCGCCGACCTCAAGGGCAAGGCCAAGACCTTCGACGGGAAGATCATCGGTATCGAGCCGGGCACCGGTGAGATGAACCTCCTCAAGAAGAAGGTGCTTCCGGGCTACGGCCTCGACAAGGAGTACAAGGTCGTCGACGGTTCGACGCCCGCGATGCTGGCCGAGCTGAAGCGCGCGTACGCGAAGAAGGAGCCGGTCGCGGTCGTCCTGTGGTCGCCGCACTGGGCGTACAGCGAGTACGAGCTCACCAAGCTCACCGACGACAGGAAGCTCTTCGGCGAGGGCAATACGATCCGGACGATCTCCAGCGAGAAGTTCCCGGGCCGGTACCCGAAGCTCACCGAGTGGATCAAGAACTTCAGGATGAGCGAGGCCGAACTCGGCAGCCTGGAGAGCGAGATCAAGCAGCGCGGGCAGGGGCACGAGGAGGACGCCGTCGCCGCGTGGCTCAAGGAGCACCCGGACATCGTGCAGCGGATGACTCCGCAGTAGAACGTGCGGACCGTTCACCCCGAGGGGTGGTGTTAGTTCTTTATCTTTTAGTGTTCTGCGTTTCAA
>NZ_JBHWVI010000187.1:0-17829 GCF_042737005.1 Streptomyces sp. NPDC060027 | reverse complement strand
GCCCGTGGCGGACCACGGGCCGGCCGGGCGGTGGGTCACTCTTCGTCGTCGCCGCCCTCGTCGGCGTTGCGGAACGGGATGGTGATCGTGATGCCGATGCCCGGCTTGCGGTTTTCCTCGTCGCCCGCGAGCGGGTCGTTGTGGATGATGTCCTTCTGCACGGTAGTTCCTCCTTCGGTGAGGTGGTGCTGTGCATGACCCGGTCCCACTGGTGCATCAGTGGGACCGGGATCCCCCGAGTCGTGCCGGGGGACGCTGTGGGCCGGCCGGCCGGTGCGTGGCGGGCAGGTGGGTGTGCAGGAAGCGCAGGGACCGACGCAGCACGGAGACATGGGCGGCGCCGTCGTAGCCGTCGTGTCCGGTGTCGAGCCACATCGCCTCGTGCGGGACCCCCGCCCGCTCCAGGGCTGCGAGGTAACTGCGGATCTGCCCGGGCGGACACTTGGTGTCCTTCGTCGCGCCCACCACGAGGAGCGGCGCGGCGACCTCGGCCGCGTAGGTGAGGGGCGAGCTCCGCGCGTAGCGTTCGGGCATCTCGTCGGGGGTGCCGCCGAACAGCCGTACGTCCAGGGCCCGGAGTGCCGGCGTGGTCGAGCGATGGGCGGCGACCCAGTCCGCGACGGGCTTGACGGCGATGCCGGCCCGCCAGAGGCCGGGGCGGGTGCCGAGGGCGAGCAGGACCAGATAGGCGCCCCACGAGACGCCCCACAGCGCGGTGGCGTCCCCGGCGATCAGCCGTCGCCGTACGAGCTCGGCGCGGACGGCGGCGAGATCCCGGACCTGGGTGTGGCCGACACCGTCCGGGAACGCCCGTCGCCAGTTCGGTCCGTATCCGGTGGAGCCGCGGTAGTTGACGCGCACCACGGCGTAGCCGGAGGCGACGAGGGAGTGCACGGTGGCGTCGTAGGCGTCCCGGTCGTGGTCGGCCGGTCCGCCGTGGACGAGGAAGACGGCCGGTGGGGGTGCGTCCGTGGGCCGCTCCGGCAGGCTGAGCAGGGCGTGGACGCGGCCGCCGGGGACCGGCGTCCAGACGCCGGTGTGGTGGCCCGGCACGACGGTCGTGGGGCCGGCCGGTGGCAGCGGGGTCGCGTCGGTGGCGCGCGGCACGGGCGGATGCGCGGTGTCGGTCCACACGTAGTGCAGGCCTCCGCCGGGGCGGGGTGCCGCGTCGAGCAGGCTGCCCACGGGCGTGGGGACGAGGGTACGGCGGCGGGTGCGCGGCTCGACGCGGTGCAGCAGGGAGCGCCCGTGCCGTTCCTGACGGACCAGTACCGCACGGCCGTCGGGATACCAGTGGGCGGTGATCTCCGTGTCGAAGGAGCACCACGGGTGCGTCATCGTTCCGGCCGTGGGCGTCCAGGTCTCCAGGACGTAGCGGTACCCGCTCTCGCGTACGAGCAGCAGGTCCCGGTCTCCCTGCCGCGGGGAGAACCCCAGACACCACAGGCGCCCCGTCGTGTCCCCTTCCGTGGGAGGGTCCGGCCTGTCCTTGGACCCGCGAGCCACTCCCGTCCCCGGGAGTACCGCCACCGTCTCGCCCCGGGTCGTCAGGACGGTGACGGCCGCGGCGTCCCCGGGCGCTGTCGCTACGGCCAGCAGGCCGCCGTCCGCGCTGATGCCGGCGAGCCGGAACGGGGTGCGGGTGCGCAGCAGGGTGCGCGCCGCGCGCCCCCGGCGTCCGACGAGAAGGGTCGTGGCGTCGGAGTCGGCGACGGCCGCGGCGACCGTTCCGTCCGGTGCGATGGCGAGACCGCGTGGTTGCCCCGCGGGCGCTCCGGGCAGGCCCGGCCATCGCGGTCCGCCGTCGAACGCGCGGAACCACCAGCGGCCGTTCCCCTCGGCGTCGTCCTCGAACCACCACACGTAGGCGTCGGCGTCGATCGCGCAGTGTGCCGTCCCGCCGGCGCGGTCGGTGACCTGGCGGGCCCTGCGGGCGCCCGCGTCCCAGGTGAACACCTCGCAGCGCCCCTCGGCGTCGCCTGCGAACACCATGCGGGTCGGGTCGCTCGGGCAGACGTCCGGCAGTGAGCCGCGGAACACCTGGTACGGATCGCTCATGGCTGCCGCTCCTTTCCGGTCGAGGGCCCGGTCGCGGGTTCGGGTCGTCGGGTTCCGTCGGCGGTGGCGGGAGTGAGCGTCCGGCGAGCGGCGGCATGGGTGTATCCGGCGAGCACGACCACGGCAGCGGTGCACAGCAACGCGGGCGCCCGGGGCCCGACTTCGGCCACCAGGACCGCGGCGGCGACCGGTGCGGCGGCGGCGGCGAGCGCGGCCGCCGACCCGATGACGGCGCCGGCCCGCGACTGCGTCTCCCGCGGAGTGGCGGCGATGGCGGCGCTGGACAGCACGACGGTGATCACCGGCACCAGCACGCACAGCCCGGCGAAGGCCGCTCCGAAGGCCCACGGACCGTCGGCGGCGGCGAGCGCGGCCGACGGGACGATGAGCAGCCAGGTCGCCGTCACGAGGGCCCGGCGCGCTCCGAACCGTCTCACCACCCGCACCGACAGCAGCGAGCCGAGCAGTCCCGCCGCTCCCGAGGCCGCCAGGACCAGTCCGGTCGCCGCCGTGCCGCCGTGCGCGCCGAGCACGAACAGCACGGTGAAGGACAGCAGCGTCACCACGCCGCTCGCCACCGACGTCCAGGTCACGACGAGTCTCAGCACGGCGGAGCGGGCGACCAGGGCGAGTCCGGCTCCGACGTCGCCCGGCACCGCGCGCAGTGTCCCGAGGACGCCGGGGCGCGGGCCGCACTCCCCGCGCGGTGCGTCGACGGGGGTGCGGATCGCGCGGACGCCGAGCGCCGTCACGGCGTACGAGAGGGTGTCGGCCAGGAAGGGCAGGGGCCGGGCGAGTTGGAAGAGCACGCCGCCGAGGGCGGGTCCGGCGACCAGGGCGACCTGGTCGCCGGTCTGGATCCCGGCCGCGACCCGCGGCAACTCGTCCGGGAGGGCGACGAGATGGGCGAGAGCACCGCGCGCGGCGGCCTCGTAGGTCACCGCGCACAGCCGCTCGGCCAGCGCGAACGCCACGAGAATCCGTAACGAGGTGCGTCCCTGGGCCGCGGCGATCGCGAGCCCCGCCATGGCCGCGGCGGCCAGCACCGCCGAGGCGATCATGATGCGCCGCCGATGCCCCAGGTCGGCGGGTACGGCGACGAGCGGTCCGAGGGCCACGCCCGTGAGCGCGGCCGCGCTGGCGAACACGCCGGCCACGGTGGGGCTGTGTCCCAGGTGCAGGAGCAGCAGGGGGAACACGACACCGGAGGTCTGCGTGCCGAGCCCGTCGACCGCGTTGGTCAGCCACAGCAGCCGGACATCGCGTCGGCCTCGGTCGGCGGGTCGCCGGGCCGCGGAGGCGGTGCTCCGGCGCCCGCCGCGGGAATCCGCGGTCGGCTGCGACGCCGCACACTCGTCGACCATCTCCACCTCCCCCGTGCTTCCCGTGCCGGCCCGCGACGCTCCCGGTCGAGGAGGTCGCGCAACGCGCCAGGAACCGACGGACCGGCCCGTCCGGCCGGCCCGCACGTGCAGAAAATGTGTACGAAGTGCGAAAGTGAGCCGGAGCCTAATCACCGGCCACCGACAGCGACAAGGGCCCTACGGAACGGGACCGCGGGTCGGCGCCGCCTGTTTTGGCCGGAGGACGACGGCCCGCACTCACCCGTACGGAACCCGGCCCGGCCGACACCCGACGGGTCCCCCGGCGGAGCGTCCGGCCCCGTGCGCGTTCACGGCCGCGCAGTCACCGACACGGGCGGGCCGCGCGCGGCGTGCCCCTGTCGACGCGCGTCACCTGCGCACACTCCCGCGTCACGGGTCCGCGCCGTCCGGAGCGACGGTCCCCCGATGCCGATTGCACGGGGTAACCGGCGCACCTGCCGGGCCGCGTGCGCGCGGCGCCACGGCACGCGGCTTCCGGCCACGAGGAACCCGGAGGCGCCACGCGGCGAAGGACGGCGCCCCTGGCGGTTATTGGCCGACAATGGGCGCCACGTCTCCCCAAAGAGCAATCAAACACTCCGTTTCGACGTACGCGTTTCGGCCCACCGGGGGGGATGACGTCCGACCCGCCGGTCAGCTGATATGCTCGATCTTGAGCCCGCACCGAACACTCGGTGCCGAGCCCGGCGTTGGTGGTCCAAGGAAAGACGCCCCGCTTCCTGCGGGGAAATGCAGGTGCAAGGCCTGCCCGGCGCTCCACAAGCACCGCCTCCGGTCATCCCGGAGGCGGTGCTTTTTTGCGTCGCCGTCTCGCGCGCCGCATGCCCCCGGCGAGGACATCGCCCGGCGCACGGCCCGGTCTCAGTGTCCGGGGATCACCAGGTCGGCCCGTTCCCGGGGGCGGGTCGTGGTCAGGTAGTGCTCCTCGGCCAGGCGCCAGCGGGCCTCCCAGTCGAGGGGGCCGTGGTCGTCGCCGCGGGCGCGGAGCCGGCGCATGGACTCGTCGGGCGGGGTGTCGACGTACACCACCAGGTCGTAGTGGTCGGCGAGTTCGGGCCGAGCGGTGTAGACGCCCTCGACGACGACGATGCCGTCCCGGGCGACCGCGAGTGTCCTGTCCGTCGCCAGAGCCCCGGTCGACCAGTCGTAGCGCCGGTAGGCCGCGTCGCGTCCGGCGGTGAGCGGGGTGAGCACCTCGTCGCGTATCCGTTGCCAGTCGAAGTAGCGGTCGTAGCCCTGCTCGGGGGTCAGTCCGGCGCGTTCGTCCGCGTCCATCGGACGGTAGAAGTCGTCGCCGTGCACGACCACGGCACCCCCGAGCCCGGCCACGGCCGAGGCCAGGGTCGACTTCCCCGAGCCGCCCATACCGTCGATGGCGATCAGCGTGAATCCTCGGTGACTTCGGGAACGGGCGGCAGCCACGACCCGTTCGGCACCGCTCTGGATCTTGGTCATGGGCTCATTGTGGCGGCACCACCCGCTCAGTCCGTGCCGGATGCGCACACTCGTACGTACTCACCCCGGCTCGCGCCGACCGGGCGTCAGGGGCGTACAACACGACCGAGGGGCCGACATCTTGATGTCGGCCCCTCGGTCTTCGAGTAGCGGGGACAGGATTTGAACCTGCGACCTCTGGGTTATGAGCCCAGCGAGCTACCGAGCTGCTCCACCCCGCGTCGTTGAACTCAACCCTACGCCATATTTTCCGGACCCAGGACCATGATCGCCCGCGCCCGGGCCGCGAGGCGGCGCCCACGGCGCCGGGGAACCCGTCGGACCGGCTTTCTCCGCGTGCGTGATCCGCCCCGAGCGGGACATCCGCGGCGCGTCCGGCCGGTGCGCCCCGCTCGCGCGTTCGCGTGGCAGCGCTCCGACCAGCCGGTCCACGGCTTCGCGGTACGCGCCGGAGCGCTCCGGAGAGGGTTCACACATCGGTGGGCAGGCCGCTCACCTCGGCGATGCCGCGCAGTTCCTCGTCCTGGCGGTGCCGCTCTCCGATGAAGTCGGCGATCTCCTTGCACCGCTCGGGATCATCCGCGGTACCCGAATCCGTGACGACCCGGACGACCCCGATCTCCTCGGTCTCCAGCTCGACGATCCGGTTGTCCAGGCGTCCCGTGACGGCCACGGCGACCACGAGGGACGCCTCGTCACGGACCTCCTGCGAGACGCTGTCGGGTTCCGCGCCGTCCAGATTCAGTTCGATCGCTCCCGCCCTCTCCTCCCTGATCGCTTCGAGTACGGGCTCGACCATGCGCAGCAAGAGCGCGTAGTCCGCCGGAGACATGCGCAGGCGGAGCATTTCGAGGTACAGGTCGAGGGGCCGGTCATCCGGTGCCTGCTCTGATGCGTCCATGGAGCTTCGCCTTCCCCAATGTGGACGACATGATCGCGTCTTCCACCAGCATGCTGTGAATCGGCGCACACCGCCGGTCGAGATGGCCGCCCGGAACGCGGCCGAGGGGGCCCGTGCCCTGTCCACACAGGCCACGAGCCCCCTCAGAACTCATCCGTCGAACTCGCCCGTCAGGACGTGTCCGTCCTGACGGGTCCGTGTCACATCTGGCTGCGCCGGATACGGCGGAGGAGCACGAAGCCCGCGATCACGAAGATCCCGCCGATCGCGGCCGGCCACAGCTGCGCCCCGGTTTCGGCGAGCCCACCGCCCCCGACCGCCTGCGGCTCGGTCTGCGAGGCCGCCGACGGGTCCGATCCGGCCGCCACGGGTGCCGTCTGAGCGGGCGTGCCCACTTCGGCGCTCTGCCCGTCGCCCGCGGTGTCGCGCGACGCCGTCACATCGGCCTTGGGCTCCACGTCGACGGGAGACTCCTTGTCGCCCGCCGGCTCGGTGCTCGGCGCGTCGTCCGCGGGCTCCTCGGTCTGATCGTCACCGTTGCCACCGTTGCCACCGTTGTCACCGTTGTCACCGTTGTCACCGGGGGCTGACCCCTCGTCGCCGTCGGAGGGGTCGTCCGCGGTGGGCGCCGGCTGCTCCGTGGGCTCCTCGGAGGGGTTCGGTGCCTCCTCCGAGGGATCGGGTGCTTCCTCGGACGGGTTCGGTGCCTCCTCCGAAGGATCGGGTGCTTCCTCCGAGGGGTTCGGGGGCTCGGCGCTCTGCGACGGTTCCTGCGGTTCTTCCGCCCCAGCGCCCGCGCCGCACTTCCGGCCATCGTTGATGCAGTCGACCATGTCCTTCATCAGGCCCTCGTCGAAGACGTTGATGAAGTCACCGTGGTCCGTGACCGGCTTGTGCAGCTGCTCGGGGAAGGAGTCCACCGCGAACAACGGTGACGTACGGCCGCCGTCCTGCAGACTCGGCGCGTCGATGTCGTAGACGATGCGCTGGACCAGCTGCGGAATGGCCTTGAAGCCGCCGGGGCAGTTGCCCTCGGCGTCCGCGAAGGCCACGTGGGCCCGGTGGTTGGCGCTGTCGATGTTCGCGCCGTCCCAGCAGCTCTGGAACTTGAAGGTGCGGACCACGTCGCTGCCCTGCGGGCAGACCGGGTACTTGTCCTTCAACTGCCGGTCCTCGAAACCGGTGCAGCTCCAGGAGGCGTTGGCATTGGTGTTGCCGTTGACGAACGCCTTGGCGTCGCCGGTGATGATGCGCAGCAGCCGCGGCATGGCCGTGACCTTGCTGCGCGGGCTGCCGACGAAGTCCAGCGTGACCTGCTTGGGCGTGACGATCTCACCGGCGTTGCCCTCGGTCCCGCCTCCGGCGGCGTCGGCGTCCTTCTCGCGGGTTCCGTTCTGGAGCCGCACCACGGGCCAGTAGTAGGTGGACTTGTCGCCCTTGTCCTGGCAGGTGGTGTCCGCATTGGCCAGGTCGTCGTCGCTGGCGAAGGCGTTGTTGGACTGGTTGCCGACGTAGTCGTGGAAGTGGTGGGCGCCGTTGGTGACACCGGGAGCCACGATCACGTTGTCGGAGTTGAACAGGCCGTTGGCGTTCACGCCGCAACTGGTGGCGAACTCGCCCCGGGAGGCGTTGTCCTGGGGTTGCGGCTTCTGCACGTTGGGCTGCACCGACTTGATGTCCGCGAAGTCGGCGGCCACGGGGCCGTTGCCGGCCGGGGCGCCGCCGCCCTGCTGGTCACCCTGGCCGGCGGCACCACCCTGGGCCTGACCCGCGCCGCCCTGTGCGCCCTCGCTCTGACCGCCGTTCTCCCCGCCACCGGACTGGTTGCCGGAGGAGCGCAGTTCGCAGGCCGCGAGGTCGTCGAGCCCGTCCGGCCGCTCGCCCGCGTCGTCGATGGCGGCCACGATGCGGCCGATCGACTCGGTGCGCTTCTCCTTGAGCGGATTCATGATGGCGTCGGCGTCACTGTCGCCGTTCTGCTGCATCTGGTCGGCTTTTGCCTGGAGTTGCTGATAGGCCTCGGCGATCTGCTGGTCCAGGAGCGCGAGTTCCTTGTCGACATCCCCCTTCGCGGCCTCCGGCACCGTCGTCAACTCGTCCCCGATGTCGGGGCAGTCGATGGTGGCGGCGCCGGCGGACAGGACGTTCGCGCCCTGCTGGCCACCCGCCCCGCTCTCGGTCGCCGATGCGTAGACGTTGACTGCTACCAGTCCGCCTCCGCCCAATATCAGTGCGACAGCTGCTGAGGTCGCGCGTCGTGCGCCCGTGGGGCGTCTGCGCGTGTTGCGTCCCAAGGTGGTGCTCCTACGCGTCGTGGTCGGCTCGGCATGGAAAGTCCCCCAGCCCTATACGCACGCGGATCCCGGCGTGTTCAACCGCCTCTCGAATTCACAGCAACACCGTACGGAGCAAGGGTCCATGGACACCTCGGGAGCGCCGGTCGACCGGCCCGTCCGGGGCCGACCGGGTCCGGGCGAGGGCGGCGCGCGATCCCTCCCCGGTTGCAGCGGACGCGGTCCGGTGGCCTGATGGGAAGACTGCACCACACGTGGGCCCTGGGCGTAGCCCCTGGCCATGACCTGGGCGGGTGGGGCAGGGTCGGGTGCTCCGCCGCTTCCACCGTGGGCACGACCAGGGCCACGGCGTGAGGCGGGTGAACAGGTGGCGGGAGCAGAGATCGACTACGGCGGTGTGTTCCGCGCCCTGCCCGGCATGGTCGCGCTGCTCACCCCGCGGTTGGTCGTCCTGGACGCGAACGAGGACTACCTGAGCAACTCCGGCCGCTCCCGTGAGCAGCTGGTCGGCCGGTATCTGTTCGACGTGTTCCCCGACCGGCCGGACGATCCGGCCTCCGACGGGATGCGGAAGCTGGAGGCGTCCCTGCGCCGGGTGGCGGAGACCGGGGAGCGCGACGCCATGGTCCTGCAGCGCTATGACGTCGAGTCCCTGGACAGGCCGGGGGTCTGGCAGGAGCGGTACTGGAGCCCGGTCAACGCTCCCGTGCTCGACGCGGACGGCAACGTGATCCTGCTGGTCCACCGGGTGGAGGAGGTCACCGAACTCATCCGGGCCCGTGGCGGGGTGGGCCAGGGCGACCGGGCCCCCGTGTTGGA
This sequence comes from Streptomyces sp. NPDC060027, assembly GCF_042737005.1. Lineage (NCBI taxonomy): Bacteria > Bacillati > Actinomycetota > Actinomycetes > Kitasatosporales > Streptomycetaceae > Streptomyces > Streptomyces sp. NPDC060027. The sequence continues at coordinate 8,917 of NZ_JBHWVI010000187.1, read as the reverse complement.
GGCCGAGTTGTACACGCGGGCCCGGGAGCTGCAGGAGGTCAACGATCGTCTGCGGCGGGCCCATGCCCACGAACGAGAGGTCGCCGTCGCCCTCCAGGACGCACTGTTGCCCTCACCCCACCAGGTGGGGCCCCACCATGCCGCCGTGCGCTACCGGCCGGCCACGAGCGCGCTGAACGTGTGCGGCGACTGGTACGACCTGGTGGCCCTGACCGGCGACCGCATGGCGATCGCGGTGGGTGATGTCGTGGGCCACGGCCTGTCGGCCGCCTGCGTCATGGGCCAGTTGCGCAGCGCCCTCAGCGCCGCGTCCCGGGCCTCCAGCGGCCCCGCGCGAGCTCTGGAGGTGCTCGGGCTGTACGCGCGTTCCGTCGAGGGCGCCGAGTCCACCACGGCGGTGACGGCCTGCATCGACTGGGAGACCCACACCATCGCCTACAGCAGTGCCGGGCATCCCCCGCCCGCCCTCCTGCGCGGCGACGGGAGGGTGGAGTTCCTGGACCGGGCGACCGACCCGCCTCTCGGAGCCCGGCCGGATCACGTGCCCCGTCCCGAGGCGTCCATCGACTTCGCCGGGGGCGACACCCTGGCCCTGTACACCGACGGTCTGATCGAACGCCGTGGTGAGGACATCGACGTCGGCCTCGGACGCCTCGCCGCCGCTCTGACCGACCACCGGGACGCCACGCCCGACGCCCTCGCCGACGCCCTCCTGTCGGACCTGCTCCCGCCCGGCGGCGCCACCGACGACACGGCCCTGGTGATCCTGCCGCTGTGAGCGGAACCGGCGCCGCAGGTGCGCCGGTGGATGCGGCTCCGGCGCGGGCGCGGGAGAACACCACCGGCGCACGGCCGTCCCGCCCCAGCGCCCTGGCTGTCTTCAGTGCCGGGGCTGCGGTACCAAGGACTTCGTCAGCAGTACGCGCCCACTCGCGCCCGCCAGCAGCAACCCCGCGATCATGGCGACGAGACAGAGGGCCGGGCCGGAGGACCAGTCGACGGCCGAGGCGCGGAAGACCAGGACGACGGTCATGGTGACCGCCGTGCCCGGCAGGGCGATCAGGGCCGAGCCGGTGCGGCCTAGGTCGTCCTCGGCAAGGGCGCCGAGGACGCCGATCCCCAGGGCGAGGGCCCACACCCCGAGTGCCTGGGCGTCCGGGCGGTTGACGCTCCACGGCACGAAGTCGGCCCAGAAGCCGGGCCGGGCCAGCAGCCCCGTACCGATGCCGAGCCAAGCCGAACCGAGCACGGCCAGCGCCGGTTTCGACCAGCCGGGCAGGGGCGCGACACGCGGACCGAGCGGCTGGGCGGGGGTGAAGTGCTGCCACGCCAGCGCGATCAGGGCGCACACGCACAGCACTCCGAGGACGAACAGCCAGCCGAGGCTGAACAGCACCGGGATGATGGAGCCGCCCCGCGCGATGTACAGGTGCCCCGCGTTGAGCAGGCTCACCGTGAACAGGCCGACCAGTGGACGAGCGTGCGGACCTCGTGCCAGGAGCGGGCACGGGCCACCGCGAACAGTCCCGGCGCGGTGCCGAGCATGGCCGCCCCGATCAGTCCCGGCGTCAGCGACTCGGGCGAGCTCCACGCGCCGAAGACGTGCCCGGTGAGGGCCACGGCCGCCAGCAGTCCGCCGACGAGGACGCTGACCACGGCGACCGCGGTGGCCAGCATCGCCATACCGGGAGTCAGGGGCCGCCCACCCGACGCGAGGGGTCCGGCGGCAGGCCCCGCCGCGCTCACCGACACGTCCCGCGTCCCCTCCACCTCTTGCACTCCCTGCGCCTCCTCCGCCTCTTTCACTCCCTGCACCTCCGGCATCTCTTTCACTTCTCGCACCTCACGCGGCTCTTTCGCCTCACGCGGCTCTTTCGCCTTTCGCGGCGGCTGCGGGTGTCCCGTGGTGTCGTCGTGCCGGGGCAGGTCGGATGCGTTCGGCATGGGGATCCCGTTTCCGGACGGGGATCACGTGAGGATCAGGCGGATGACATGCGCGAGCCGCCAGTACTCCAGCCGTAGATCGTGATCTCGATGGTGAGTGGCGCCTCTCCGCCTACCCGAGTTCACCGAGACGGAGGGCGTCCCTGATCTCGCTGAGCTTCGCGGTTGTCGCCGGGGTCCGTTCCTTCGCCTGTTCACCGAGACGGAGGGCGTCCTCAATCTCGCTGAGCTTCGCGGAGGACAGGACGCCCGCCCGCTCGATCAGGTCGTCCTGGGACACGGTGGTCAGCCACGTGCAGGGGGTAAAGCCCGGGCGCGGGAACGCGAACCGCAGCACGCCTTCAAAGGGCAGTCCTTCCATGGCACCTACTTGCACTTCGACGCCCAGACCGCTGATGTCGACGCCCGCAGGAGTGACGACCTGCATCGCCCGGATCCTGGACGCGTCGTCTGCCGCCAGCAGTACGACCAGCCGCCGCTCGTCGAACTCCACCCACCAGACTTCGCCACGTTGCACATGTCCTCCTGACTCAGGACGGCAGGCGGAACTGCGCGACCCTGACGCGTTGTGGAGACGGGTGCGGCCACCGTTGATCATCGTGAGTTGTGTGGACTGACGAAGAGACGGTGGCCGCAGGTCACAGCATAGAACCCGCCCGTTGGCGGGACGCGTTCGAGGGCCTGATGGGCCGGATCGCGGGGCGCTTCGCCCGGGTCGAACCCCGGCGCAGGGCGGCGCGGTTGGTGCTCGGTCTATTGGCCGATCTGCCGCGCAAGAACTGCTGGACCATCGCCGAGTGGGCTGGCGAGACCACTCCGGACGGCATGCAGCACCTGTTGGGCAGGGCCAAGTGGGATGCCGATCAGGTCCGCGACGACGTGTGCGGCTACGTGGTGGAGCACCTGCACGACGACCGGACGGTGCTGGTCGTCGACGAGACCGGCGATGTGAAGAAGGGCACTGGCACGGTCGGCGTCCAGCGCCAGTACACCGGTACTGCCGGCCGGATCGAGAACTCCCAAGCCGCCGTCTACCTGGTTTACGCAGGCAAGCGCGGCCACGCCGCAGTGGACCGGGAACTCTACGTTCCGCGCTCCTGGACCTCCGACCTCCGACCCCGACCGCTGCCGCGCCGCGGGCCTTGCCGAGGAAACCACCTTCGCCACCAAGCCGGAGCTGGCCACTCGTATGGTCGCCCGGTTCCTGGACGCCGGCCACCAAACTGCATGGGTCGCCGGCGACGAGGTCTACGGCGGCAACCCGAAGCTGCGAACCGCACTGGAGGAACGCGGCACCGGCTACGTCCTCGCGGTGGCCTGCTCGCACGAAGTCACCACCGGTGCGGGGAAGTTCCGTGCGGACATCTTGGCCAAGAAGGTGCCCAAGCGGGCCTGGCAGAAGCTCTCCGCAGGGGCCGGGGCCAAGGGTCACCGCGTCTACAACTGGGCAGTCATCGACCTCCCCGACCCCCGCCCCGGGAGTCGTCAGCTACTGATCCGCCGTAACCGCAGCACCGGCGAACTCGCCTACTACCGCTGCTACTCGCCCGCGTCCGTGCCGCTGACCGTGCTGGTCAGAGTCGCCGGATCAAGATGGCGGGTGGAGGAGTTCTTCCAGTCGGGCAAGGGTCTGGCCGCACTCGACGAGCACCAGGTCCGCCGCTATACCTCCTGGTCCCGCTGGGTCACCCTCGCCATGCTCGCGCACGCTTTCCTCGCCGTCGTACGCGCAGACGAGCACACCCGCCCCGCACCCGATGCCCTCATTCCGCTCACCTGCAACGAGATCCAGCGCCTGTTCATCACCCTCGTCGTCCGACCCGTCCACGACACAGCCCACCGGCTCGGTTGGTCGAACTGGCGACGCCGCCACCAGACCCGATCCCAAGCCAGCCACTACCGACAAGCCACTCAGGAATGAAGATCGCGAACTACGGCTGGAGTACTAGGAGACCGGCGTCGAGAGGCGGAAGCCGTACCGCGGGCGGGCGCAGCCCTCTTGAGGACCTCCCGTGCGTACATGACGCGCACGCTCACCATCAGGGTCGCCGCGAACGCCAGCGCACCGCAGCCGATCGCCGCCCCGGCGGCCAGCGCCGTGAGCCGGTCGAGCCCCAGCGATCGTTCGAAGAGCGGAGCGGCCCCGGCCGACAGCACCGGCGCCAGGCACAGGGCCACCCAGTGCAGACGCCACTCCTCCCGTGCCCAGAGACGGCCTTCCCGGCCGGCCCGCCGAGCGCAGAAGGCCATCACCGCGTACGTGACGGCGTACGGCAGGACATAGGCGAGCAGCAGTCGCCGCCCCTGCGTGCCGAAGTCCAGTGAGGAGCGCACGATCCAGGTCAGCGCGCCCGCACCGGCCAGGTGCGCGAGGAGCAGAACGGGCAGCGGGGCCCACGACCGTGACACCCCGGCGACCGTGGTCCGCCGGTCCAGGGCGCGCGAGGCGATCAGGGCGCCGAACGCCACGACCGAGCACAGGTGCATGGTCGCCACACGGTTGATCTCTGCCATGGACAGGCCGGGCAGGATCAGGGGGAGGCCACCCCACTCGAACCGCAGCAGGGGTGCTGTCAGCAGGAAGCCGTAGCACAGCAGCATCCAGCGCTGGTGCAGGTCGGGGAATCCGCCGACGGCGGCGAGCACACCGAACGTCACGCTCATCACGGTGCCCACCAGGATCGTGGCGAGCACGATCCAGAAGGCGGCGCCGCTGAAGGCGTCCTCGGGTGCGGTGCGCGCCAGGTACAGCGCGGCGCCCGCCATCGAGGCGTACACGGTGACCGCGAAGACCACGCCGAGCACGCGGTGCAGCCGGGTGCGGCGCCGTGCGGCGGTGAGAACCTGCGCGGGGCCGAGCAGCATCAGCAGGCCGCCCAGCACGGAGTGCACGATCATCGGGACGAGGCTGTGGCGGTACGGCTCGATCCGGGTGGCCAGCGCGTCCGCGACGTAGCGCGGCGAGACGAGATGGGCCAGGAGCCACTCTCCGAACGCGGGCGCGCCGGGACGCGCGTACGGCCACAGTTCGGTCATCGCGATCGGCGCGTAGCCCACGCACACGGCCGACAGGGCCATGACGGCGACGCGGCGCCAGGTGTTCCCCGTTGAACGACGCACGGCTGAACGACGCACGGCGACTCCCTGCTCGTGGTCGCGACCCGACCATCGATAGTCTCGTTTGGACTATCGAGACGGTAGGGGCGGCCCACAGCCGGGGTCAACGGTCTGTCGTGTCCTCGTCCCGGCGCTCCTCGTCCCGGCGCTGCACCCATTGCCAGAAATCCACCATCATGCGTTCGTAGCGGATGCCGAACTCCAGCGCGTCCCGCTGCCCGCGCGTCAGCAACTCGCCGACGCTCGATGCGAGTTCCTCGTAGTCGTCCAGAGTCCGGCGGTGCTCGTCGAGCTGTACGGGACCGAGCAGTTCGGGCCGGCCACCGAACCACAGCTTGAGAATGCCGCGTTCCCGCGCCTCCACCGGGACGAAGGCGGGGTCGTCGAGCCAGCCCTGGAGGGCCGCCCTGCCCTGGTCCGTCACCTTCAGCACCCTGCGGTTGCGGCCGCTCTCCTGTCGCACCTGCGACAACAGCCCGCCATCCAGGAGGCGGTCGCACTGCGCGTACACCTGTGCGTGCGGCACCGACCAGAAGGGCGCGACCGTACGTGCCGCCTCCACCTTGACGTCGTACGCGCTGGCCTCGCCCAACTTGTCGATGATGCCGAGCACGAGAAACGAGGCGGTGGTCAACCGAGCATCAGCCATGGGGCGACCGTATCGCCACCCGATCACCACGCGGCAGGCGCCGCCCGACGCGAAGAAGCTCCGGGTGCCCGGCACAATGCGGGGTAGACGGGCGATCACACAGCCGACCGCACTTCAGGCCCGCGGGGCACCCACGCAAGGAGTTCCTGTGACCACCTACGTCATCACCGTTCCCGGGACGTTCGTCCACGGCCTCTCGGACGCGTCCCGTGCCGACGTGGAACGCAGGCTTCGCCCTCAGGACCCCCAGAACACGGATCTGGGCGAGACCGAGGAGCTGAGCCTGCTGACCGTCGACGAGAACCACACGTTCTCCGTCCGGCTCGAAGTCGAGGCGGCGAACCAGAGCAGCGCCGAGGCCGAGGCCGTCCGGCTCGTCGCCGGCGCACTCCGCGAGAGCGGCCTCTCGGCGGACGACGCTCCGCTGGGGCCGGCCGCCGTCACGGGGATCGACCGGGAATTCTGACGGCGCGCGCCACCACGGCGTTCCCTCGTAGGTCCGAGCCCGCTTCAGGCCGGACGTACGACGCTGTGGATCGAGCCCTGCCCGGCGTAGTGGATCGACTCCTCGGCGATCCGCGCGCCGGGACTCGGGGCGTGGATCATCGTGCCGTCACCGATGTAGAGGCCGACATGGCTCACGTTGCCGTGGAAGAAGACCAGGTCACCCGGCTGGATACCGGTGAGGGCGATCGCGGGGCCGACGCTCGCCTGGTCCTGCGTCGAGCGGGGGAGCAACACCCCGGCACTCTTCCAGGCGGCTTGGGTGAGACCGGAGGGGTCGTACGAGCCGGGCCCGGACGCGCCCCACACGCACGGCCTGCCGATCTGCGCACGGGCGAAGGCGACCGCCTCCGCGGCCCTGCTGTCGTATCCGACGACCGGTGCGGCGGCGGGAGCAGCCCCGGTGCCGGCGCCCGCACCGGCACGCGTGAGGCTGTCGATGTCGAACCCCGGACTCGGATCGACGGGCGCCGGGGCCGCGGGCCACGACTGGTCGCTTCCGGCCGGCCACGGCTGCCGCCACCCCGCGTCGACGGCCGGGGGCGCCGACGCGAAGGAAGCGGACATCGGCGCCGACTCGAAGGGCGTGGGCGTAGGAGTGGGCAGGGGCGCCGACGCGAACGGAGCAGGCAGGGACGCCGACGCGAACGACGTGGGCATGGGCGCCGACTCGAACGCGATGGGCAACGATGCCGACTGGAACTGCGTGGGCATCGGGGCCGATTCGAACGGCGTAGGCAGCGGCGCAGACGCGAACGACGTGGGGAACGGCGCCGACTCGAACGAGGGGATCAACGATGCCGACTGGAACTGAGTGGGCATCGGCGCCGACGCGAACGACGTAGGCAGCGGTGCCGACTCGAACGACGTGGGCAACGGGGCCGACTCGAACGACATAGGCAGCGGCGCCGACTCGAACGAGGGGAGCCGGGGCTCCTCCGTCACCGGGCGGTACTCCAGCGCCGGGGCCTGCACGACCGGCATGCTCTGCCGCGCGGCGTGCCTCGACAGCAGAGCCTGCGCGGCGGCCAGCTGGCGCCGGGCACGATCCTTCTTGACCTGGAGCGGGGACAGCTGAGAGGCGGCATCCGGAGCGGTTGCCGCCGGCAGCGCCGCACGGACCGCCGCCCCGGGTCCCGCCGCTGCCGGGGCACTCCCGGCCGTCAGCTCGGCCGCCGGACCCGCTGTCAGTTCCAGGACGGGGCGCGCGGTCAGTTCCGGAGTCGGACCCGCGGTCAGCTCCCGTGCCGGTGCCGCCGCCAACTCGGCCACAGGGCGGCCGGCTTGCTCCACCTGATAGGTCGTCGGACCATCCGCCGGACGTCTCGCACCCTGCGTCGGGCGGGCGGCTGCCTGGCCGCGGTCCGGCTGCCTGTCGGCCGGGAGCACGGCCGGGACCGAGGGTCCGATCCGGGAGCGCGCCCCGTCGAACCACTGCCGCATCAGGTCGGCCTGGGCGGGATCGACCTCCGAGCGCCCCTGGCCGGCGGCTCGCCGGTCGGGCTTGCGGGAGAGGTTCGCCAGGGCCCGGGTCGCGTTGAAGTTGCCGGTGGCGTTCTCCGCCTGGTCGTAGAGCGACGAAAGCCGCTGGCGGACCTCTTCCCGGGTGGGCTCCGCCCGCCCGGCGAGCAGCTGGGCGTCCGCGGTCGGGGCGAGCGTCGACTCGCGCGACACGGCAATCGCCGCGACGGCGGCGTCCCGCACGCTCGGCAGGTTGGTGCCCGGGGTGGGCGGGGTGCGTTCCGGCGCCATGGGAGTGGCACTCCTTCCGTCATCCGCCTACCGGGTTAGCTGTCGGGTTCGGGCGGACGGTTCCGGAAGGTATGCCCTACGACCCTTGCCCCGTAAGGCGGTTGGGCCGATTCACCCCAAGTTCGGTGGGTCCCCGGCTCCAGCTGCCACGGGGACAGCCAGGACTCGGCGGAGGCCGCGCCGCCCGGCGAGCTTCGCCGGAGGGAGTCGGGCGACCTGTCGCCAACTTAGCCATGTTGTGACCCCCATGTGAAGATCCACGTCCCAGATGTCCGATACGTTTTCGTGACCTTCATCGCACGACCTCGAAGGGCGACCGTGAGGGCACGCGCCGTACTCAGAACGGCGGCCGAGCAACCCCGTTGAGGCGATCGGAGCTCCGATCCCGTCCGGCCGCCCTGGTCCGGCCCCTCCCGCCCCGCCGCTCGTGCGTCCCGCGGACCGGGCCCCGTCGTCCCGGGCCTTTCGGAAGCGCGTACGGAACTGGCGTTCCCTGACGTCTCGTTCGACATCGACGGCGTCCGATGGTCACATCGTGACCGGTTGTGGCCGAGCTGGCCGGATCACCGCTGCGACCACGTCCCGGCCGTACCTTCGAGGCACGGAAGACCACGAGAGCGAGTCGAGGATCCCCACGTGCACGATGCGCCGATCTATGCCCAACTGATCTCCGAACGCGGTGACATACCGACGCTCGTCCGCAGCGAAGCCCGTCGGCTGCAACGCGACTTCGAATGGATCCTCAGCTGGGATCCGTCGACGGGCGCCCCGCTTCCCGCCTCCGCCGCACGACTCGCCGCCGGCCCTCGCCGCGGCTTCTCCACCGGCCCGGACCCCGACGACCGGCTGGACTCGACCAGCTTCTAGGTGTATTGACCCGCAGCGTTGTTGACACGGCTGATCGGTGGTTTGCCTCCGAGTGCGGTGTGGCAGCGGTGGTGGTTGTAGGTG
>NZ_JBHWVI010000186.1:0-17980 GCF_042737005.1 Streptomyces sp. NPDC060027 | reverse complement strand
TTCGCGCCCCCGCCCCGGGGTGGGGCCCCCCCCACCCTCCACCCTGGCTCTTCTCCCGCCGGGCTGGGGGGCACACGGCTGGGGCCCCCTCCTGAATCAGGAGGGGCCCACAGCGGGTGTCCTCTGGGGAACACGGCTCACACCAGTTCGGGTTGCGGTTCCGATCGCTGGTTCGGCAGCCGTGCCGGTGCGGCCGTCGGGTCCCACAGCCTGGTGGTCCGTACGTAGCCGTGGATCACCGAGGCCATCGCCAGCATGACAAGGGGGCCGAACACCCACGGGTGTTTGGCCATCTCCATCGGCAGATAGCGATAGGCCAGCAAGAGCGCGACGAAGACCGTCGCGCCGTGAGCGACCAACTGGATTCCCGACCGGTCCCAGCCGCGTTCCTGCGAGCGCAGACCTGCCTCGATGGTGAGCGTGAACACGACTCCGGCAACGATATCCGCGCCGTAGTGGTAGCCGAAGCCCAGCGTTGCGCCGAGCGTGGCGATCAGCCAGAACGTGCCGGCGAATTGCAGAACGCGGGGTCCCTTGCGGGAATGAATGAAGATCGCCGTTGCCCACGCGGTGTGCAGGCTGGGCATGCAGTTGCGCGGGGTGATCTCGTCGAATGACATGTGGAGCGGGGCGTGGATCGGCGGGGGTGTATTCGGCCAGAGGTCGGCCGCCGCCCACTGCCCGCCGTCGGCGCCGTAGGCGAAGATCGGTCCGACGACCGGGAAGAGCATGTAGATGCCCGGCCCGAGGAGGCCTATGACGAGAAAAGTGCGCACCAGATGGTGGCGCGGGAAGCGGCGCTCGACTCCCACATGACGCAGCTGATACAGCGTGACGATGACCGCGAACACCGCAAGCTGTATGTAGACGTAGTCGAGAACGTGGGCCCCGACCGGGCCGGTCGCCTTGACCATGCGGCCTACCAGCCAGGATGGGTTGCCCAGCGCGTGATCGGCGGTCGCCACGTACTGGTCGAGCACCGCCGGGCGCGTCTTCGACGTGATGAGCAGCCAGGTGTCGCCGGTCTTCCGGCCGGCCACGAGGAGCAGGGCCAGTCCGACGCCCTTCAGCAGCAGGACGCGTTCCTGGCCGGTGCGGCGCGTGAGGGCGATGACAGCACAGCCCAATATGACCCACAACGCGCCGTTGCCGAACATCATTTTGGCGTCGACGGCCCACCGCACCAGGAAGAACGCGAGGTCGATGCCGACCGCGACACCAGCCGCGATGAACCGTTGGCGCCGGGTGAGCACCACCGTCATCAGCGCCATGCTGGCGTAGAGAAGGGGACCCGATTTGGGTGCGAATATCACCTCTTTCACCTGGTTGGTGATCGGTCCCGGCAGGCCGTAGTGCCGCGCGGCGATCTCCAACGTGATGAGGAATCCGAGGGCTGTCACGCTCACCGCGGCCCACAGGATCGCCCGTGGCCGGCGCCACGTGGCGAACGATATTCTGCTGTTTGTTCGCGAAAACACCCGCGATGCTATAGGTATCAAGTGTTTGGCCGATTTGTTAGTTGTTAGTCAATAGGTCACTCTTCGTGCCGGATAGCTTGGATTTCCGGTGAACGAAAGGCGATCTGAGAGCATCGCCGTGAGGTCGATCATGTTAGCGGAGCGCTGCGGGCGGGTTTCGCTGGTCACGGCTGGTGTGAGTTCGGTCGGTCCCGCACTGGCCGGTTTTCGTCTCGGTGACGGCCGAGAACTCTCTGTGTCAGAGCACGTCGAAGGCATCCTGGGGTATCCGGTGGCCTTGACGCGTGTACGCAATCCCGTGAACCGGCGGCGTGGGAGGGAATGTTGGCAACACGCCAACACGCCAACACGCCAACACGCCAACACACCAAGACGCCCAATGTGGCGATCAGCTCGCCCTCGGCGACAGATCCGGGGCAACGGTCACGTCGATCGGGTTGTCGGCACCACCTTGGCCCTCGCCGCGAAGCCCGGGTGTCCGGCCGCGGCGCCCGGGTCTCGGGTTCAGGCGGGCAGGTCGCGGCGAGATGAGATCCCGCAGGCCGGCCTGCGCGCGCCGCGCCCGCTCCGCGTGCGCCTGGCCGGTGGGGCCCGCACGCTGAAGGCATGGCCACTGATCAGCCCGTCGTCGTCTACCCGCCCGCCGCGGACGGCGGTCGCAGAGTCCGCGTCGCCGCCAGGTTCGTCGGCATGGCCTACACCCTCGTCGACATAGCCGAGTTCCTCGGCCGGGCAGGCGTGGACGAGGTCGAGGCATCCGACGTCAGGGGCGCGGACTGGATCGAATGGCGCGGCGGCGGCCCCGGCCTATGGGACCACTGACAGCGCCGCTTCCGGTATGGCACCAGCGTGTCCGTATCGCCTGCGGGGGACCGGCCACTCATGGCGACTTCACGTCATCATCCGCTCACCATGTGGTTCCGCCGGGTTGCGTGCCCGGCAGGAGCCGACGCTTCGGACTTCGGGTGGCCGTGAGTGCGGTCCAGCCCTCGATGCCCCACTTCGTGGCGTGATAGGGGGAGTTGCCCGCCGGGGAGGCGGCGCCGAAGGTGGCGCGCGTGGAGGTCTGGGCTCTCGGGTGCTTCTTCAGCGCTCGCCGCCGCCGCGCGCAGTGGCGGCGGCGAGCGGCCGAAGGCGTCGGGTCAGAGCCGGTCGAGAGCGTCGGGTCAGAGCCGGATGAGGGCGTCGGGTCAGAGTCGGATGAGGACCTTCAGGGCCTCGCGGTCGTTCATCGCCCGGTAGCCGTCGGCGACGTCGTCCAGGGAGACGGTGCGGTCGAAGACGCGACCGGGCCGGATCGAGCCGTCGAGGATGTACGGCATCAGTTCCTCGATGTAGGCGCGGGCCGGGGCGACGCCGCCGGTGAGGGTGATGTTGCGCATGAAGTCACCGAAGCCGAAGGGCACGTCGGTGAACTGCGGAGCCCCGACCCGGCTGATCGTTCCGCCGTTGCGCACCACGGCGAAGCTCTGCACGAGCGCGTCCTCGAGGCCCACGCATTCCAGGACCCTGCGGGTGCCCTCGCCGCCGGTCAGCTCGCGGACCTTGGCGATGCCCTCCTCACCCCGCTCGGCGACCACGTCCGTGGCGCCGAAGTCACGGCCCAGGTCGGTGCGCACCTGGTGGCGGCCCATGAGGATGATCTGTTCGGCGCCCAGCAGCTTGGCGGAGATCACCGCGGCCAGCCCCACGGCGCCGTCCCCGACGACGGCGACGGTGTCGCCGCGCCGGACTCCGGCGGTGCGGGCGGCGTGGTAGCCGGTGCACAGGACGTCGGACAGGGTCAGCAGGTCGGGCAGCAGCTCCGAGTCCGCACCGACCGGCAGCTTCACCAGGGTGCCGTCCGCGTAAGGGACACGCGCGGCTTGTCCCTGGCCGCCGTCGACACCGTTCACGCCCCACGGCCCGCCGTTCACGCATGAGGTCTGCAGGCCCTCGCGGCAGTACTCGCAGGTGTTGTCGGCGTAGACGAAGGGGGCCACGACCACGTCACCGGGCTTCAGTCCGGAGACCTCGGAGCCGGTCTCCTCCACGACGCCGAGGAACTCGTGGCCCATGTGGCGGGGGTGGTCGGTGGGCGGCAGCGACTTGTAGGGCCACAGATCGCTGCCGCAGACGCAGGACAGCACGATCCGCACGACCGCGTCGGTCGGGTTCTGGACCTTGGGGTCGACGACGTCCTCGACGCGTACGTCGTCGGCCGCGTACAACAGGGTGGCGCGCATGAGCGCAGCTCCTCGAAAGTGGGGGTGATGGAGCGAGGGGTCGCCCGGCGGCGGCGTCGCGGGTTCCCGGTGGCGGCGCGGATGCCCGGCAGGGGTATCAGCGCGGCTCGAGGCAGAGGGTTGAGGTGCGGGCCCGGTCGGTCAGGACGTGCTCGACGATGCTCGTGTAGTGCCCGTACTTGTCGCGGTAGGCGGTGTCCACGGCCGCGTATTCGCCGGGATCCGCCGTGCGGAAGGTGACGTCCTGCCGTACGCCGCCTGCGTCGACGCGGCCCTGGTGACGGGACCGCGTTCCGCGGTACCAGGGGCCATCGGTGCCTTTGACCGAACGGACGTAGACATGGCCGTCGGCGCGGACCACCCACATCGTCACGGGATCACGCAGTGTGCCGTCGGCGCGCTCGGACCGCAGGTCCAGTTCCTCGGCCGTACCGATCTTCTCCAGATCCCTGTCGTTCCACCGCGTCATCGTCGTCTCCTTCCACGTCGTGAGGCCGGCCACCGGACGGTCAGGCGCTCCAGCCGCGGGGGTGGCGCCCCCCGGTCCACCGTCGCCCGAGTCCGCCGGCGCCGCCAACGGGAGCAACGGCGTGATCAAGGAGGGTGCGGTGCGCGGCGGGGGTGCCGGTGGCGCCCGTCCGGCTGATGCGGGGGCCGCCGTCCGCGGCGCTCACACACCGACGACAGGAGATCACCGTTCCCTGCCGTCTCCGGGCTGCACAACCCAGTCTGTGGCCTCACGCCCGAGTCAGGCAGACCGAGATCTGCCAGGGAACGGCCGACGGGGGAGTGGCAGGGCCCCCTTCCCGACAGGCCCCCTTCCCGACGGGACCTCCTTCCCGGCGCGTACGAGTGGCGCCGGAGCGGCACTGGTGTCAGGTCGGCTGGTCCGCCGAGCGGCGGCAACGGCGATATCCCGGAATGAAGAGCGATGACGGCGTCGGGCCGCCGGCCCGATGACCTGGCGCTCGGGCACCTGCCGGTGGAGCACGCCGAGGAATGGACCGGGATCGTTCCGAGAGGGCGTCAAACCTGCCGTACCGTCACCCCTGCCGCGGACAAGGCCTCGACCTGGTCGTCCGGGGCGTGCTCGTCGGTGACGACGGAGTGCAGGGCGGAGGCGGGCGTGACGAACGCCAGGGCGGTGTGGGAGAACTTCGAGCCCTCCGTGACGGCGATGACGCGGCGGGCGGCGGCGATCGCGGCGCGTTTGACGGCGGCATCGTCCAGGTCGTAGGCGGTCAGGCCGTTCACCGCGTCGAGGCCGCAGCAGCCGATGAGAGCGGTGTCGAAGCGGAGCGCGGCCAGCGATGCCAGTGTCAGAGGCCCGGTCAACGCCAGTTCCCCTTGCCGTGGCCGACCGCCCGGCACCAGCAGTGTCAGCTGTGGCGCATCGGTGAGCGCGTTGGCCGCGTGCAACGACAGCGGCATCACCGTCAGTCGGCGGCCCTTCAGGGCGCGGGCGACCTCGAGGCAGGTGGTGCCGCTGTCGATGACGACGGACTCGCCGTCCGCGATGAGTCGCGCGGCCTCGGCGGCGATGCGCCGCTTGGTCTCCAGCCCGTCATGGACCCGCATCGCGAACGGCGGCTCGTCGCCGCGCAGCAGCAGGCTCCGTGCACCGCCGCGGTAGCGTTCGAGCACGCCTTGCGCGGCCAGAGCCTCCAGGTCGCGGCGGATGGTCATCTCCGACGCCCCGGTCAGCTCGGCCAGTTCGGTGACGCCCAGGCGGCCTGCCTGCCGCACGGCCTCGGTGATCTGCCTCAGTCGGTCAATGCCAGCCATGTCGCACATTGAACATGAATGATGTTCGAAAGACAATCTTTCGAAAGCAGGATTTGTTCGTTACGTTTGAAGGGTGGAAAGACACCTGCGGGCCGCTCGGCTGGCCACCTTCGCCTACTTCGTTCTGAACGGCTTCCTCATGGGGATGTGGATCGTCCACATCCCCAGCCTCGAGCAGCGCGTCGGGATCGGCCATGCGACCCTCGGCTGGCTCCTGCTGCTGCTCGGTGCGGGCGCCTTCGCGGGCATGCAGGCCGTCGGGCCGCTGACCGACCGCTTCGGGGCCCGCACGGTCGTGCCGCTCAGCGCGGCGCTGTGCAGTGCCACTGTCGCCCTGCCCGGCATGGCCGGGAACGTCTGGACCCTCGGTGTAGCGCTGCTGGCCCTGGGTGTCGGCAACGGTTGCCTGGACGTGAGCATGAACGCCCACGCCGTCCAGGTGGAGCGCGCCTACGCGCGCCCCGTCATGTCCGCCTTCCACGCGACCTTCTCCATAGGCGGCGTCCTTGCCGCTCTGGTCGGGGCCCGCACGCTCAGCTGGGGATGGAGCCCCGCGTCCACCCTGCTCTCCGTCGCGGCCCTGGGCCTCGCCGCTTCCGTCCTCGCGGCCCCGGCACTGCTCAGGTCCGAGGGCGCGCACGCTCCGGAGCCCGGTGCCGGTTCCCCGAAGGCCGGACGCAGGACGCCCCGGCACATCTGGATGCTGGCGGTGCTGGCACTGATGATCATGCTGTGCGAGGGCGTGGCCAACGACTGGAGCACACTCCACCTGCGCCGGGTCCTGGACGCGCCTCCGGCGACCGCCGCCCTCGCCTACGGGGCCTTCGCCACCGCGATGACCGTCGGCCGGCTGCTCGCCGACCGACTCGCCGAACGCTTCGGCCCCATCGCCATCCTGCGGTACGGGGCGTCCACCGCGGCTCTCGGCCTCGCCGTCGCCGCGCTGTCCGGCTGGGTCCCGCTGGTACTGATCGGCTGGGCCGTGTTCGGAGCCGGGCTGTCCGGCTGTGTCCCGCAGCTCTTCAGCGCCGCCGGACACGCGGACCAGGACGCCGCGGGCGTCAACGTCTCCCGGGTCGCGGGCCTCGGCTATCTCGGTATGCTCGCCGGCCCCGCCGTCATCGGGCCGCTGACCCACTTCGTCCCCCTCAACATCACCTTCCTCCTCCCCGTGGCCTTCTGCGTTGTCGCGGCCTGCGCGGCCGGAATCCTGCAGCCTCAGGCTCAGCCTTCCGTGCGGGTGGAGGCGGAGACGGTCTGAGGGGCGACGCATCCTCGGAGGACCTCGGTCAGGTGCCCTGGCGTCAGCGCCGGAGGGGCGCACCGGGGCTGCTCCTGCCCCCCCGTTGTTTCAACTCGGGATACCTCCGCGGCGGCTATGGCAGATTCTGTGCAGCGTGATCCGAGTGCCGTCACCCGTCATCTGACTTATGGCTACGCTCGCGGTAGGGGTGTCAGCGCGCGGTGCAGCCGGGGGTCGGCAGCGGCCGGCCGCCGCGACAACCACTTGCCTCCGCCGAGCCATTGCCCGCCGATCAGCAGGGCCAGCTCGGAGGCACGCTGCAGCATGTGCGCGACCAAGTGCACCTGCTCGGCCGGTTGATCACGCGTCTGGCCCGGGAGTGAGGTGTGTGTCGGTTCAGGTGCTGGTCATCGGCTGGTGAGCTGGTGGGCCCAGGCCAGCGAGGTGGAGAACACCTCCTCCACCTGGTCTTCGGCCAGGCCGTGCCAGACGTGGTCGGCCCCTGGCACCAGCCGCAGTTCGACCGGCGTGCCCACCTCCGAGAGCCGCTCGGCCAGGCGCCGGGAGTGCTCAGGGCTGACCAGGGAGTCGTCCTCTCCGTGCACCAGGAGAAAGGGCGGTGCTTCGGGGTGGACCTGGAGGAGCGGGCTGGCCTGGATGGCGCGTTCGGGAACGGTGGCCGGCGTGGCACCGAGGAGCAGCGCCTCCGGACTGTGGGGATCGTCCGCGTCCGAGGTGAGGTCGGTCGGCGCGTACCAGGCGACGGCGCCGATGATGCCCGGCACGTCGTCCGCCAGAGCCAGCAGTGCCGCGAGGTGTCCTCCGGCCGACTCGCCCCACACCACGGTGCGGTCGGTGTCGACGCCGAGTTCGTGGGAACGCGTGGAGAGCCAGGCGAGAGCGCTGCGCAGGTCTTCCAGCTGAGCGGGGAACGCGGCTTCTCCGCTCAGCCGGTAGTCGACCGACGCGACGGCGAAACCGGAGGCGGCGAGGCGGGCGAACGGCCCCGGGCGCCAGGTGCGCATGCGGTGACCCATGTCCCCGCGCCTTCCGGTGCGCCAGGCGCCGCCATGGACGAGCAGGAGCACCGGGTGCGGTCCGGCGCCGTCCGGGAGCCACAGATCGAGTTCGAGTGGGCGGGCTCCGGGCAACTCCGCGTAGGGGACACCGCGGTGCAGTCGGACGCCGTTGCCGACGGGTGCCGCGGGCGGGAGCGGTGCGAGGTCGGGGTGCGGTGCTCTGATCAGGGAGCGCAGGTCCATCGGCGCCGTCATCAGAACCGCCATTGGTGGTCGGGCAGGAACTGGACGTCGTACTGGCGTGGGACGGTGCCGAATTTCTGCGGCTCGGGTACGTAGGGCTCCTGGGGGAGCCCGTGCGACTCCGTCGGGGTTCCCAGCGTCTCGAAGAAGCGCTCGAAGGTGCCTGAGGGGCCGGAGGCGACGCCGACGATGCGACTTCCGTGGCGTTCGATGCGATAGGCGTGGGGGCAGTTCTTGGGGACGAAGCCGAAGTCGCCGCTGGTGAGCAGCTTCTCGTGCTGCGTCCCGTTGGTCTCCTCGACGTAGAGCCGTACCGCGCCGTCCGTCACGAAGAAGACCTCATAGGTGTCGGGATGCATGTGGGCCGGGATGATGTCGCCCTTGGGGCCTTCGCAGGTGAAGAAGTTGAAGGTGTTCTCGGTCTGCTCGCCGCCCGCGTACACGGTGAACAGGTCGGTGAAGAGGTGGGCCCGGTCGCCCATGTCCTTCTCGATGAAGTAGGGCTTTCCCGGTTCGGAAGGGATGTGAGAGGCGCGCCGGTAGCGGGTGGCGTACTCGAAGGTCATGAGATCTCCTCGGAGCTGGGCGCGGAGCTGCGCGTCACATGTCAGGTTGCCTGACATGAACGTAAGGTAGCCTGACATGACACTTTCGGGCGGCGCAAGGTCCGTGCCTGGTTCTGCGGGGGAGGCGAGGAGCGCATGGGTAGCGGAGATCGCAATCTGCCGCAGTTGCTGGGCGCGGCACGTCGGTGGTTCGACGACGGGCTGCTCGGGGCCCTGGAAGCCGAGCGGGTGGACCCGGTCACCACGACCCAGCTGCACCTGTTCACCGTTCTCGACGAGCAGGGAACGACGGTGGCCGCGCTGGCCCGGCGCATGGGGGTGGCCCGGCAGACGGCGCACCAGGCGGTGCACAGCCTGATCGCCGTCGGTCTGCTGGAACAGGCGCCGGACCCCGACTCGGCGCGACAGCGGCTGATCCGTCGGACGGCCAAGGGGCGAAGTGTCCACGAGCGGGCGGAAGGCATCATCGAGCAACTGGAGCGCACGCTCGCCGCACGTATCGGCGCGGACGGAGTCACGGCCCTGAGGGCGATCCTCGAACAGCCCTGGGGCCAGCCGCCGACGGGTCGGCACACGCAGACCTGACCGCCGGCCGCCAGGGCCCGCGGCCGGCCGCACCGCGGTAACGCGCCACACCTGCCGCCCGGTTCGAGCGGCGACAGTCCGAGCGCGCGTCCGGACCGCTCACCGGACCCCGGCGCGCGGTGCCGAACCGGCGGTCAGGCGGAGTGAGCCGTCGGGATGACGGGGAGGAGTGCCCGGTCCGGCAGAGCCTGCGGAACGCGTTCCAGGACACCGCCCGCGAAGACGTCGTACAGCGGCAGGGACTCCAGGTGTACGTAACCGATGTGGCAGTCGCACACGGTCAGGGGGCATGGGCGCGGGGCCAGCGCAGCCCGGTAGGAACCGTCGTAGAGGCGGCCCAGTTCGCCGCGCACGAAGTGGCAGCGGCGCACGGTTCCGTCGCCGTCCACCGAGACGACGGACTCGCCGGTACGGCAGGGCAGTCCCGCCGATCTGTGCGGGTGGCGGCTGAAGGGGAAGAGCGGGTCGAGCGCTGTCCACTCCGAGGCCTGCTCGTCCGTATAGGTGTGCCCTTCGGCGGCGTTCACCCACAAGTACACGTGCTCCGGGAGTTCCGCGCGCAGTCTGCGCGCGGGCTCCCTGTGTTCGGGCAGGCCGACGACGCCGACACTGAAGCGGACGCCCAGGGAGGCGAGTTCCCGGGTCTTGGCGACGAACCGCTCGTGCGGTGTCTGCCCGGGGTGGTACGTGCACCACAGCGCCACCGTGTCCCGGTCGGCTTGCTCCAGCCAGTCGGTACGGCAGCTGAGATTCGTCTGGATGGCGACGCGCCGGACGTGCGGCTGGTGCGACAGCTCCACGAGGGCGCGCCGGTACCAGGAGCGGACCAGCCCCTCGCCCCACGGGGTGAAGAGCACCGAGAGCCGGTCCTCGCGCTGCTCGCCCGCCCACGCGGTGAACCGTTCCAGTGCCGCGCGGTCGGCCCGCAGTTGTGCGGTGGTGTCGCGGCGCTTGGCGAACGGGCAGTACGGACAGTCGTAGTCGCAGGACGCGAGCGGCCCGCGGTAGAGGATCGTCAGGTCCACGGACGCCTCACTTCATCTCGTAGGCGGCCATCGCGTCCCGGACGGCCGGGGAAAAGAACTCGGGTCCGATCGCGTCCGAGTGGGCGAGCCCTTCGGCGGAGAGGCGCAGCCGCTCGTCCCCGGTGTGCGCGAGCCATCCCCGTGCGGCGAGTGTGTCCAGCTCGGACGGGAAGTCGTCGTGCGGATCGGACCCGAAGCGCAGGCGGTAGTCCGCGACGGGCAGGCCCTCGGACTGGAGGAGGGACTGAAGCAGATGCCGGCGCCGTGCCTCGTCCTCGTCGACACGGCGGCCGTGCAGCGCGCGCGAGAAGTCCTCGGTGGCGGTGTAGTCGTCGATGATGCCGCGGATCTCGCGCATCGACACGGCGTAGTCGAAGGAGTAGTGCAGCGTCGAGGTGTACGACCGGGCGCCGCAGCCGAGGCCGATCATGCCGTCGGTCTGGCAGGCGTAGTCGTCCGGCCCCTGCGGCGGGGCGTCCGCGCGCCGGAACATGCGCATCGACACCTGCTCGTAGCCGTGCGACAGCAGGTGGTCGCGGCCCTCCCGGTACCGCCGCAGACGCTGCTCGTCCCATTCCCGGTCGGCCGCCTGCGGGTCGGTGTGCCGGCCGAGGCCGGTGAGGGGGCGGACGTAGAGCGGGTAGAGGTAGATCTCCTCGGGGCGCCAGGCCAGGGCCGCGTCCAGAGAGAGACGCCAACTGGCCGCGGTCTGACCGTCGATGCCGTAGATCAGGTCGATGTTGAGGACGGGCACGGCCGCCTCACGGATCCGCCCGAGCGCCGCCTCGACGTCGGAGCGGCGCTGCGGTCGTACGGCGGCACGGGACTCCTCCTCGACGAAGGTCTGCACCCCGAGGCTGAGGCGGGTGGTGCCCCGCGCGACCAGCACGGCCAGCCGGTCGGCCGTGGCCGTGGAGGGCGACGCCTCGACGGACAGCGGGATCGCGCGGAGATCGGCCCCCATCTCCCGCTCGGCGATGTCGCACAGCCGCTCCAGCTCGGCGGCCTCCAGGAACGTCGGTGTGCCACCCCCGAACGCGGCGTTGGCGAAACGCGGGGTCTCCTCGTCGCCGAGGGCCTCGCGCACCGCGGCGGCCTGGCGCCGCACCGCCTCCAGGTAGCGTCCCGTCAGATCGCCGGGCGCGCCGATCCGGGTGAACAGGTTGCAGAAGCCGCAGCGGACCTCGCAGAACGGGATGTGCACATACAGCGAGAGCGACCGCCGGGACTCGCCCGCCCACAGGTCCCGGAGCGCGGGGCGTGGCGCGAGGGGCCGGTAGGCGGTCTTGTGCGGATAGGCGTAGGTGTAGCTCTGGTACGGGCGTGGCACGACGGTCGGGGCGGCCGCGGGGGCGAGGATCATGCGGTCGGCTCCAGGAAGAAGTGGCTGTAGGGCACGGTCCACACGGAGTCGTGACCGAGGCGGTGGCCGGTGTAGCCGTCGTCTCCGTAGGCCGTGCCGTGGTCGGAGCAGACGATCGCGAAGCAGCGGCGCCGCGAGCTCATCGCACGGAACAGCCGTCCGACATGACGGTCGATGTACTCCAGGGCCGCCGCGTGGCTGGCCAGGCTGTCGCCCGCCTCCCGGGTGGCACCGGGAAGGTGGAACCAGTTCGGCTGGTGCAGAGCGGAGGCGTTCAGGAACAGGAACAACCGCTGCTCCGCGGGAAGTCCGGCCACGGTCTTCTCCGCCCGCGCGACCTGGGCCTCGAACGAGGTCGGGGAAGCCACCGAGAACTCCGGCTCCCAGTGGCTCTCCTGGAAGTACCCGGGCAGTACGTCGCCCAGCGCGCCCTGCTTGCTGAAGAAGCCGACCCCGCCGATGCACACGGTGCGGTAGCCGTGGGCGGCGAGAGAGGACACCAGGTCCGGGGTGTCGAAGACGAAGGTGCGGTCGGCGGTCGTCTCGCTGCCCGCGAACCGTGCCGCGAACAACCGCGGATGCGGGCCCGGCGTCGCCGGGGTGGGGAGGAAGCCCGCGAACATCGCCTGGTGCGAGGCGTAGGTGAAGTTCCCCGGCGCGTGCCGCCGCTCCCAGGTGCCGCCGGGCAGATGCGCGGTCAGGTTGGGCAGGCGGCCGGCGGCGGCGAGTTCGACGGCCACGTCGTAGCGCAGGGTGTCGAGGGTGAGCAGGAGCAGGTCGTCCCGGCCCACCACTTCGTTCATGTCCGGCGTCCCGGACGGCCCGGGGGCGGCAGGCGTCACGTCGGACGGGCGGTCTGGTTCAGGCTGGGGCATGTGCTGTCCTCGGAGAGGTGTCGAGCGGGAGTACGGGGCGTACGGGGAAACGGTCGGGGGAGAGGGAGCGGAACGCGGCGATCTGCGCCGCGTAGGTGTCCAGGCCCTCGGCGCCGCTGCCCGGCAGGCCGGTCAGGCGGGGAAGCAGATCACCGAAGGCGTTGACCTCCCCGACGGCGAACCGACGCCAGCCGACCGCGGGCAGCAGATCGACGCCCACGCACAGCGTGCCGGGGAAGCAGGCGGCGGCCCGCTCGCTGATGGCGAGGGCATCCGCCCACCGGTCACCGGCCAGCGCGCGCACGGCCGCGAGTTCACCGCGTGCCCCGCCCAGGTGCAGATTGGTCAGGGGAGAGCGGCTCGTACGGACCACGGCGTGGGTCGCTCGCCCGGCCACGACCACGATACGCAGGTCCGCCGACCTGTTGCCGAGCGAGGCCTTCGGCAGCCAGCGCTCGATGTGCAGGCCGTCCGGCGCGAGCGTGTCCACGATCGCGGCGATCTCCGCCTCGTCCGTGTAGCGGCGGATCCGCAGGGAGTTGTGGAGACTGCCGTCCGTCGTGCGTTCCACCGAGGTGGTGGCCCGGATCCGGCCCTCCGCGGTCGTCTCGACGGCCAGCACACCCGACGCGGAAGAGCCGTGCGCGAGCTTGACGAAGACCCGCCGCATCTCGGCCTCGCGCATGAGGTCCCGGACGCCGCTCCAGTCGTCCACCGCCCGCACGGCACCCGAGGTGGGGGACGGGGGCACCGGCACGCCCGCGGCGTCGAGGCGTGCGTGGCACAGCCGCTTGTCGAAGAGCACGGCCAGATCCACCGGGTCGTCGAGCCGCCTGCCCCCACGCAGAGAACCCACGCAGTCCAGGAAACTCCCGTACCAGCGCGCGGACCCCTCCACCCGGGTCGGCACCTCGGCGCCGCGCAGCAGACGGTCCACCTCGGCGTTCTCCCCGGGGGAGTCCAGCCGGACCACCTCGTCGTCGGCGAAGGCGTGCCCGCCGTCCCGCAGGACGTCCCGCCACTCGACGACACGGGGTGTGCCGCAGCCCGCCTTCTCGGCCGCCGTGGTGAACAGGTTCACCCGGCGGTTCTCCCCGTTGGCGACGACAGCCCACCTGACCGGCGCGCCCCGCGGCCGCGTCTCGCCCATTTCGCTCCCTCGTCCCCCGATCCGGCGCCGGTCGGCGCTACTCACCCACCGCGACGAAACGCCAGACCGTCCCGTCCTCCTCCTCGTCGGACTCCGCGTCGTCCTGGTCGACGTCGACCAGCACACCGGCCGGCTCCAGCGTCTCCAGCAGACGCGTCCGCAGTGCCGCGCTCAGGTAGTTGTGGTGCAGGTCGAGCTTCTTGAGGTGCGTCAGCGGCTGCCCCGACAGCAGGGCCGTCGCGCCGTCGTCGGTGAGCACGCCCATGGACAGGTCCAGGTCCTCGAGGCGGGCCACGACCGGGGCCGAGGCCAGCGCCCTGCAGATGTCGTCCTGGATCTCGCTGTTCCGCAGGCCGAGCCGACTCAGGCCGGGCAGCCGGGTGCCCGCGAAGAACGGCTCCAGGTCGGCGACATCGGCGTCACCCCCGTACTCGGAGGTGCCGAGCCACAGGTCGAGTGCCACCAGCGCGGGCAGGTCGCTGCCGGCGATGCCACGCACGGCTTCGACGGGCATACCGCCGGTCTCGACGGTCAGACTGCGCAGCCGCTCGTGCCGCACGGCGGGGAAGACCAGCTGGCTGCCACCCCGGACGCCGAACTCCTCCAGGGCGGGGAAGGCCTCCAGAAGGGGCGACACATCACCCTGGACGATCCAGGAGACCTCGCACTCCTCCATCACGATGTCGGCGAGGAACAGCCCGCGCAGCGCGGGCAGCCGGTCACGCGCGGCCACCAGGGCCTCGATCACCGCGTCGGGACCGTTGTCGTAGACCTCGCTCCACGCACCGACGATCAGCGCCCGCACCTGCTGGGTGTCCACGGCCGCCAGGAAGCGTGCGAAGGCGTCCTCCCACTGCTCCTTGCTGTCGTAGGCGTCCACGGAGATGCGCCAGGCCACGGTCTCGGGCGCGGGAAGCGACGCGGCCCGGGAGGACTTGCCGTCGCCTTCGGGGAAGTCGAAGGCCGGCAGGCCGTGGAACTCCTCGAGATGCCTGTTGATCGTCATGCGCGCCCGCTCCTTCGTACCGGTACCGGTGGATCGACGTTCGTGGTGGCGAATCCGGAGCGCGCGAACCGCACCCGGGTACACGAGTTCTACCAAGTCCCACTGACATCACGGCGAACAGGGGTGGGCACCTGGGGACGGCAAGAGGGGGAGGCGCCGTCGGGTGAAGACTCCGAGTGCCACCGGCCGGGTGACGACGCACGGCAGCGGGCGTACGAGCCCGGTCGTCGAGGGGACGGCCGCCCGGCTCCGCGTCCGATTGTCAGTGGTCGCCCCTACGGTCCTTGCCATGGCACATCCCGTGCCGCGCGGGGAGGGAGACCCATGTTCCGCCAAGGAGACGTGCTGATCGTGCCGTTGGACGAGAAGGCGGTGCCGGACCACGCCCGCGACGCGGCGTCCGAGCCGCGTGACGGACGCGGACGACTCGTGCTGGCCCTCGGTGAAGTCACCGGGCACGCCCATGCCGTGGTCGGTCCGGGACGGCTGATCCGGGAGGCCGGAGTGTTCGGCCCGATGCTGCTGCACGTTCCCGACGGCGCGCGGGTCGTGCACGAGGAGCACGGGGCGATCTCGCTGCACAAAGGCTGGTACCGCGTGATCCGCCAGCGGGAGTACGTGCCGGGCTCGGTGCGGATCGTCGCCGACTGACGGATCCGTGCCGACCGACGGGTCCGTCGGTCGGTCCCGCTCCGGATGCGGAGCGGTTCGCGGAAGCGCGTGGACAGCACGCCCGCCGGCAGGACCGGGTGGCATCGCAGCCCGGTGACGCCCGGGCACAGAGGACTTCGGAGAGGAACGGCGTGAAGGAACAGGGCAGTTGGCGTGTCACCGCGACGCGGACCGGAGCGGGTGACCGGGCGGCGGCCGAGGAGGGTGTCCGGCTCGCCTACCGGCAGGCCGGGCTGGAGGCGCCATCGCGCATCGTCTGGGCGCGCTCGCCCCACGAGGCCGCGCGCATCCTGATGGGCACATCACCCGCGGACGGCCCGGGACTCGGGGACACCGGCCCCAGTGTCCGGAGCGCCGTCGTCGGCAGGCCCTGGGCGGCGGAACGCGAACGCGCGCACGAACGGCTCGGGCCGGACGGGTGGAGCGGCCACTGGCGCGCCACGGGAGCGGCCCTGTGGGAGTCGACCCGCATGCTCGCCGACCGAGTGCGGTCGGGGCTCGTCGAGGCCCTCGCCACCGACCGGCACGAGGAGAGCCGGGTCCGGCTGCTGCTCCTGGACGCGACCCTGGGCCAGCACGACGCGGCGTGGCTGTGCGCGTTCGAC
Organism: Streptomyces sp. NPDC060027; assembly: GCF_042737005.1. Lineage (NCBI taxonomy): Bacteria > Bacillati > Actinomycetota > Actinomycetes > Kitasatosporales > Streptomycetaceae > Streptomyces > Streptomyces sp. NPDC060027. The sequence continues at coordinate 2,140 of NZ_JBHWVI010000186.1, read as the reverse complement.
CCCGACGAGGAGAGCCCCCTGGCGGGAATCGCCGCGGTCGCGCGCGAGGCCGGCTGGTGGTGGCCCTACGAGAAGGTCGCTGTCATCAGCGAACGGCCGCTGAGCCTGCACCGCGACGAGGCAGGACGCCTGGACCGGGGAGACGGCCCGGCACTGCGCTACGCGGACGGCTTCGAGCTCTACGCGTGGCGCGGGATGCCGGTCCCGCGCACCTTCCTCGCGGAACTCACCGCGCTGACGCCCGAGCGGATCCGCGACGAGGAGAACGCCGAACTGCGCCGCGTGATGCTGGAGTTCTACGGCTACGACCGGTACCTGGAGGAGTCGGGGGCGGTTCCCGTCCACCGCGACGAGACGGGCGTGCTGTGGCGGGTCGAACTGGTCGGCGACGAGGACGTGGTGATGGTGGAGGTCGTCAACTCCACACCGGAGCCCGACGGCACGAGCCGCACCTACTGGCTGCGCGTCCCGCCGACGACCCGTACGGCCCGCGAGGGCGTGGCGTGGACGTTCGGCCTCGCCGCCGAGACGTACGAGCCGTCTCAGCAGACGTGAGGAGGGCTGTCGGCGTCCGGGGACGCTGGTGCGAAGGGGGTTCCGTGAATTCCCGGGACATCGCCCGGGGACCCGGACCGGTGCGCCCGTCGGCGGGACGCGCGGCCAGTACCCGCGGCCCAAGTGGCTCAGGGCGAGCGGCAGTCCGGTCAGTGGACACCAGCACCTGTGGCACGGTCAGGCGGGCTGCCACAACTCGACCCGATTGCCTTCGGGGTCGGTGACCCAGCCGAATCGACCGACACCCTCCATGTCCTGCGTCTCCTCGGCCACGTCCGCACCCTTGGCCCGCAACTGCGCGAGCATCGCTTCCAGGTCGCGGACCCGGAAGTTGAGCATGGCCTGCTGGGCGCGGGACCCGAAGTAGTCCGTCCCGGACTCGAACGTCGCGAACACCGTCGGACCGGATTCCTGACGCCACAGACCGTTCTCGTCGGCGTCCAGGCCCAGGCAGTCGCGATACCAAGCGCTCAGGGCCGCCGGGTCGGCGGCCCGCATGAAGTACCCACCGATTCCAAGCACACGTTCCATGCCGCCATCTTGGCAGGACGGAGATCGGGCGTGGTGGCACCACACCATCGCCCGCTCTCGTGACGCCGGTCAGCGGCCACGGCTCAGAGCCGCCGGCCCCAGGCCATCAGCATGCCGGGTCCGAGTTCGGCGAGCTCGGGTGAGGCCAGGTAGGCGAGTGCGTCGTCGATGACGGCGGAGTCCACTCGGCCGGTCTCCTCCAGCGCGGGCCGCATCCGGTTCCACGTCTCGGACCAGAAACGGGCCAGGGGCCCGCCCGCGACCAGCGGTGGACAGAAGAGCTCCCCGGCGACGTCCTGGAGGCCCTCCTCGCGCAGGAAGTGCGGATACGCGGGGACGGAGGACGTGTCGGTGCCGATCGTCGACCGCAGCGCCTGCCACATGGCATCCATGGTCCGCCGGTAGGCCGACGAGGTGTCCAGGACATTCGGCACCTCCACGGCATCACCCAGCACCAGCCAGCCACCCGGCTTCAGCCAGTGCGTGAGGCGCGAGACGAGCCGACGGCGTTCGGGCAGGTGCATGAGCACGAACCTGGCGTGAATGAGGTCGAAGCTGCCCAGGTCCAGGCTCTCGTCACCGAGATCCGCCGCGACCACCCGTACCCGCGGACCCGAGAGGGTGTGGAGGCCGCTGGTGTCCCGGTCCAGCGCGACGACCTCCGCGGCGCCCGCTTCCTCCAGCAGCCAGCGAACGACAGTCCCGGTCCCGGCACCCACCTCCAGGCAGCGACTGCCCGGCCCGGCGCCCAGAGCGCGCAGCCGACGTGTGGTGACGGGGTCGTAGACGAGCGCCGCCGCGTCGATGCGTCCGGCTTCCTCGGGGTGCTCCGGCTCGAACAGGTCCTGGCCGTAATGGCCGCCGGAGCCTGGAGTGGCGGTCATGACCCGCCCTCGGGCCTCGGTCTTCCCGCGCCTCGCCCGCCTGTCCGTGCCATGAGGACTCCTCAGCATTGATCACCGGCTCAAGCCAGCGTGACAGCTTCCGGGCCCGACCGCAGAGCGGCGTCGCTCGTCCCGTCGGCTCCTTGTACGACGAGCGGGCGGGTGGGCGG